>VMTH01000187.1 GCA_013791745.1 Candidatus Omnitrophota bacterium | reverse complement strand
TCAAGGGCACGGGCAACATGGAGATCAATCTCTGCCGGGAACTGACCGACAGGCGTGTGTTCCCGACGATAGATATAACAAAGAGCGGCACGAGAAAAGAGGAGCTGCTGCTGAGCGAAGAAGTGCTGAACAAAGTTTGGATACTCAGAAAACTCCTTACCCGCGCCGATCATGTGGAAGCCATGGAATTTATAGTGGAAAAAATGAAGAAAACCTCTTCAAACGAGCAGTTTTTGAAATCCATGCAGTCGTGAAGACGCACAATTTTTTTAAGCCCTCGTAGCGCAAATGGATAGAGCATCTCCCTGCGAAGGAGAAGGTTTCCCGTTCGAATCGGGACGAGGGCAAAAAATATGAAGAATAAGGAAATAGCCGATAAGTTCACCGAGATCGCCCATCTTCTGGAGATCAAAGGCGAAAACAGTTTTAAGATCAGAAGTTACCAAAAAGCCGCGGAGACAATAGAAGCCCTTGACCACGACATAAAAGACGATTATCTTTCCGGCAACCTTGAGGAGCTCGAGGGCATAGGAAAGAGCACAGCCGCTAAAATAAGCGAATATCTGATCGGCGGAAAGATAACAAAACTTGAAGATCTGAGAAAAGAGATTCCCCGCGGCCTTCTGGAAATGTTGAAAGTGCAGGGGCTGGGCCCCGCCACAATAAGGCTGATATATGAGAAGCTCGGCGTCAAAACCATGAGGGGCCTTGATATAGCCGCGCGCCGGGGAGAACTGGCCGCTCTTCCCGGAATGGGTGAAAAGAGCGCCGCCAATATTCTGAGGGGCCTGGAGATCGCCAACCGCATGGACGGCCGGCTGCTCATTTCCACCGCGGAAAATATGGCTGAAGATTTTCTTTCTGTTATCAGAAAGAGCTGCGATGAGGCTCTCGCCTGCGGCAGCCTCCGGCGGGGATGCGAGACCATAGGCGACATAGACCTGCTGGCTGTTTCGGAAAAATCGGAAAAAATAATAGACTCATTCGTTAAAATTCCGGGCGTTGAGAAGGTGATAGCCTCCGGCTCTTCAAAGGCGAGCGTTTTCACATCGGGGGATGTGCAGATAGACCTGAGGGTCGTTCCCGAGAAATCCCGCGGCGCCGCCATGCTCTATTTCACGGGGAGCAAAGAACATAACATCGCTTTGAGAAAGCTGGCGCTGGATAAGGGCTATACGCTGAACGAGTATGCTTTGAGTGATCAGAAATCAGGAAAATATATAGCCGGAAAGACGGAGAAGGATGTGTATAAGCGCCTCGGCCTTGATTATATTCCTCCCGAACTGAGGGAAAACAGGGGTGAGATAGAGCGCTCCGCGCTCGGCGCTCTGCCTTCGCTCATAGAATCGGAGGATATAAAAGGCGACCTGCATCTTCACAGCGTTTATTCCGACGGTTCCGTCGAGATAAGGGCTCTTGCGTCCAGGGCTTCGGATCTGGGATACGGGTGGATAGCGGTCTGTGATCATTCAATGAGCCTGACAATAGCGCGGGGCTTAAGCATAAATAACCTGATGAAAAAAAAGAAGGAGATAGATTCTCTCAACAAAACATCCCGCGTTAAAATCCTTTTTGGAGCCGAGGTGGACATATTGCCCGACGGTAAACTGGATTATCCGGATAAGGTGCTCAAAGAGCTGGATGTCTGCCTGGGCGCCGTGCACGCGGCGTTTAACCAGAGCGCCGAAGTCCTGAACAAAAGGATAATGAGGGCCATGGACAATCCCTATCTTGATGTTCTGGCGCACCCGACGGCGCGACTCATAGGCAAGCGGCCGCCGCTGGAGCTGGATATGGAAAAGGTCACGGAAAAAGCCGCCGATAAAAACATCATCCTCGAGGTGAACGCTTTCCCCGACAGGCGGGATCTGAAAGAAGATCACATACGCATGGCGCTCGCGAAGGGCGTGATGCTTTCTCTCGGTACCGATTCGCACGCCCTCCGGCACATGGACAATATGAGATACGGCCTTATGAACCTCCGGAGGGCCGGATGCGAAAAGAAGGATGTGCTGAACACGAGGACAGCTCCGGCGCTGCGGAAAATAATCAGCGCCCGCCGTAAGAAAGCCGGTGGCTAAAATCAATATGCGCAACTTCGGGCATATAGGTATAACTCGTAAGCAGTCGCGGCCGACGGTATCCTTAGACGGCCGCTCACGTGTGTGGTTCGCTGCCAATTCGCTCGGAGCAGGGGGTGAAACTCCTCGCTCATATGGCCCGCTACGAATACCGTCCGCTGCGATTATACGCCATGGCGTAGTCAATGTGCTTTTGTGCGCGATGCTCTGCGCGGCGGCCTTCCTGCAGGGTTGTTCGCCGCGAGAGAGAAGCTGCGAAGAGGGCGAGACGATAGTTTTTGCGATGCTCGGCGACGCGTCATATCTCAATCCTGTACTCGCCGGGGATTCGGCGTCTGCGGAAATAAATGATCTCGTTTACAACGGGCTGGTCAAATATGACAAGGATCTTGTTCTTGTCGGCGATCTGGCCCGGAGCTGGGAAGTGCTGGACGGAGGAAAGACCATTGTTTTCAAGCTGAGGGACGATGTGAAGTGGCACGACGGACGGACTTTTACAGCCGGCGATGCCGTGTTCACCTATCAATGCCTTGTGAATCCGGACATCATCTCACCGCGCAGCGGACGCTTTAAGATGATAGAGAGCGTCAAAGCTCCTGATGAGCACACGCTGGCCGTAAAATATTTCAGGGCATATTCTCCCGCGCTCGAGTCGTGGGGTTTGGGGATAATACCCAAGCACATATTTGATCAGGGTGATTTTGATAAAAATCCGGCCAACAGAAAGCCCGTCGGCACCGGCGCCTACAAGTTTGTCAAATGGCTGTCGGGAGAGCAGATAGTCCTGGAAAAAAACAGTGAATATTTTGAGGAGACAGGAAATATCACGAGGATAATCTACAGGATAATACCCGATAGCTCCGTGCAGTTTCTCGAGCTCAGGAAGCGGGGCATAGACAGCATGGGCCTCACGCCGCATCAGTATATATACGAGACGGATGATGAGGAATTCAACAGGAATTGCAACAAATTCCGCTATGGCGCTTTTCAGTACGCTTATATGGGATATAACCTGACAAACCCGCTGTTTAAGGACAGAAGGGTGCGCCGCGCCATAAGCTATGCGATAGACAAAAAAGCGATTGTTGATGCCGTGCTCCTGGGATGCGGCGTGCAGATACACTCCAATTATCCGCCCTCGTCATGGGCTTATAATCCCGATGTGGAAAAGTTTGAATATGATCCCGTCCGCGCCCGGGCGCTGCTTGATGAGGCAGGGTGGAGAGATACCGACGGCGACGGTGTGCGTGACAGGGATGGCCGCAAATTTTCTTTCACTATTCTCACAAATCAGGGGAATAAAATGAGGGAGGAGGCCGCCACGATCATACAGTCGCAACTCAAAGAGGCCGGCATTGCCTCGGAAATACGGATACTGGAATGGGCGACGCTGATAAACAGGCACATAGACCGCAGGGATTTTGATGCTGTTGTGCTCGGCTGGTCCACAGCCGTGGATCCGGATTGCTATTCTCTGTGGCATTCTTCCGAGGCCCGCCCCGGAGGTTTTAATTTTGTCTCATACAAAAACCCCGAAGTTGACGCGCTCATAGATAAGGGCCGCATGAGTTTTGACCGCGGGGAAAGGAAAAAAATCTACGGCCGTATTCAGGAGATGATAGCTTCCGATCAGCCGTACTGTTTTCTTTACGCCCCCGATTCTCTCACTGTTGTCGCTTCGCGTTTCCACGGGATTGAGCCGGCAAGAGCGGGTATATCGCATAATTTCTTGAAATGGTATGTTCCGGAGGATTTGATAAAATACAAGTGAGGAGGTTTGTGTGCTGAAAAGATTGCTGGGTTTTCTGAATTTTTGTCTTGTCGCCGCTGTGTCATTTTATTATCTGCAGCTGTGCGGATTATCCGTCAAAGAATTTTTCGGCCTTGCTCCGCAGGTTTTTATACTCGGACTGTCTTTTGCGCTGCTTTTCGCGGGAGAGAACTTTATGAGAGCTTTTATCGTGCCGGCGCTAATTTATTACGGCGTGTTCGGACTGTTCTTTTATCCATGGACCGGCATAGATATGGCCAACCAGGCCGTGCACGCGCTACTCCTTCTTAACGCGCTGTATTTCCTTTTGTCGCTGGCTCTGGGTTTAAAGGTCATAACGCTGTTATTCGGCCTTGCGGCGGGTCTCGCCGCCTGCGCGGGGTTGAGATTCTATCAGACAGCTTTTCTGCAAAGCCGGAAGGATCTTGTTAAAAAATATCTGCCCGCGGAGCTGATGGCGTCCGAAGCGAAAAAGAAAGCTGTCAAGAAAAACATAAGGTCTCTCAGGGCCATTGATGAACAATTGAAGCTTAACGACTGAGAATGAATTCCGGCAAGGAAACAAAAACAATGTCTTTCGGCCTTGAGCGCATGAGAAAAGCTCTTGCGGGGGAGGGTTTTAAGCAGAATTTCAGATGCGTTCTCATCGCCGGCAGCACAGGGAAATCCCAAACGGCGGTCTTTACCGAGAGCCTGTTAATGCGCTCGGGGTTCAGCGTCGGAACCTATCTTTCGCCCCATCTTGAACGCATCGGCGAGAGGGTGCGCTTGAACGGCAGGGAAATATCCGATTCTCTCTATTACAGCCGGATGAGGAGGTTTCAAAAATATCCCCTGACATATTTTGAGAAACTGACGGCGGCGGCCTTCATGTATTTTATGGAAAAAAAGCCGCAATGGGCGGTTGTTGAAGTCGGCCTCGGCGGCCGGCTCGACGCTACCAATGTCCTTAAGAACGAGATCGCCGTCATCACCGGGATTTGCAGGGAGCACACGGAGTATCTCGGGTCGAGCGTTGAGAAAATAGCGCGCGAAAAAGCGGGAATAATCAAAAAAGGAAGTTTGGTGATAACGCGCTGCGACGGCGCCGCTGCGGATGTTATAAAAACAATAGCTGCGCAGAGAAATGCTTCTGTGATAAACGCTGCGATGATGAAAAACCCCTATGGGCCTGCTTTTCTCGGTGAGAATTATTCTCTTGCGGCTTCCGCCGTAAAGTCCGCAGGGATAGAGCCTGATAAAGGTTATTTCCCGGAATATATCCTCCCTGCCCGCTTTGAGAGAAAAAAATATAAAGGCATAGATGTTATCCTTGACGGCGGGCACACGCTGGATGCCTGGCGGGCTGTCAAGTCGGAGATCAAAAAAATGCCACGCCCGCGCGTCTGTGTTTTTTACGCCTTAAAAGACAAAAAGATAGAAGAAATGCTATCATCTTCAAACGGGCTTTTTGAAAAGATATTCTGTTCGTCTTTCCCTCATGAAAGACAGATAGGCAGAGATGAACTGATGAAAAGGGCCCGCGGCACGGGCGTTGAGATCACTTCTTCTCCCGTTGAGAGTTTGAAGAAAGCCGCGGCTCTTTCGCCTGAAGTTATTCTGTGTTTCGGTTCGCTCATAGGGAGCGCGTATTTGAGGAAGAAAATATGGGGCTGAAAAAAATGAAAGCTATGGGCATAGATATAGGCGGGACCAACACCGCCGTCTCAATATGTTCTTCCGCGGGAAAAACACTCGGACATTTTGATTTCTCAACGCCCACGGCGGCTAAACCGGAAAAAACAATAGAAGGGATATTAAAAATAATAGCCGGAAAATATCCGCTTGATGAAATAGGAGCCGCGGCAATGGCGGTTCCGGGAATGATAAGTCCCGGCAAGGGTTTCGTTTTTTGCGCGCCGAATCTCGGCTGGAAAAATTTTTCGGTAAAAAAAGCCGTGATGAAGTATCACAAATTTAAAAAGCTTGTCTTTGAGAATGACGCGTCCTGCGCGGCGCTGGGCGTCTATGAGAACTGTAGGGGGGCAAAGCCGGATTTCCTGGTGGCGCTGACGCTTGGAACCGGAATAGGTTCGGGTTTTGTTTCCGGCGGTAAAATTTTCTCGCGTGGCGACATTTCCGTTTTTGAGGCAGGGCATATGAAGATCGTACCGGAGGGCCTGCGATGCGGCTGCGGCGCTAAGGGCTGTCTTGAGGCCTATTGCGGTTCGGCCTATATGAATAACTGGGCATCAGAACTATTCCCGGGGAAGCGTTTTGCCGCCGCTTTAAGCCCGAGGGAAATCTGCGAACAATCGCGCAGCGGCGCGCTCTGGGCGAAAAAAATATGGAAACAATACGGCCTTTATCTCGGCCTGGCGGTGTCTGATATAGTCAATCTTCTTGTGCCCGACAAAATCGTTTTCACCGGAGGTCTTGCCGGGGCCTATTCCGAATTTAAAGAGGGCCTGCGTATTTCCATGGACAGGAATATTCTCCCCCCGTACAGGAAATCCGTTTCAACAGGGGTTTGCGCCC
>VMTH01000186.1 GCA_013791745.1 Candidatus Omnitrophota bacterium | reverse complement strand
GCTTTGACCTGCGAAAAACAAAAAGCCGTTTTAAGATATTCCCTGAATTTAATCGGCAGGTTGGGCATGAGAGAAAAATCATCAACCCTCCTGCGGTATAGCCATTCAAACACCTGTTGCGCGTGAAAGGCGGGAACGCCGCGGCTAATACAGACCTCTTTTAAATCATCCCTTGTCAAATTTTTAATATCTTTCATTTTCTCCGGCATTCGGCCGTCAGGCCATTCTTTCTTCTTTCATAATTTTCAGGGCCCGCGGCAGAAGAGCCGCTATATCTCTGACGAGCGCTCCCGAGGAAGCGTTTTTTTTCATAAACAGATCTCCGGCGAGGCCCTCGGCGTAAACGGCAGCCCGTGCGGCGTCAAAAATACCCATGCCGCCGGCGATCAAAGCCGCCGCGGCGCCGGAGAGAAGATCCCCCGTGCCGCCCAGCGCCAGGACCGGATTCCCCGTCGGGTTTATCGTCACGCTTTTTCCGTCGGAGATCACCGTTCTGTGGCCCTTCAGGACAACCACTGCCCTCACGGCCGAAGAGAGTTTTTTAACGGTATCCCATGAACGCGGAGCGATAAGAGTCCCTCTCGTGAGGAGTTTTGCCTCGCCCGTGTGGGGAGTCATCAGACAATTTTTGAGTTTCCCGAGATAGCCGTATTTTTTCGCGAAGAATATGCCGTCGGCGTCTATGACTTTCGCCACAGCGGTTTTTGATAAGGCATCGAGTATCCCGGCCGCTCTTTCGGGATTTGCACGCCCGAAACCGGGTCCGAAAACAATCGCCCGCACTTTTTTCCGCTTGATGTATTCCGCGATATCCGCATCGTCCTTTAAGACAATTGCCTCGGGAAAATCTTTCACACCGCCGCCGGCAATCGTGACGAGCCCCGCCCCGCCCCGCAGGGCGCCCAGCGCCGCAAGACGCGCGGCGCCTTTCATGGCTCCGCCGACAACCAGCACATGGCCGGAAGTGTATTTGTGGGATCCGCTGTTCCTGACGGGGATTTTTGAGGTTATATCACGGGCCGCCGTCATATGAACGGCGGTTTTTTTTGAGGGTGCTGAAAGGCCTATGTCCACGCATCTGACGGAACCCGAAATTTCAGCGCCCCGGCCGGTGAACAGACCCATTTTCGGGAATCCGAAGGTCACGGTAAAATCAGCGTTTACAGCCAGAGGCGCCTGCCCCGTGTCCGAATCAAGTCCCGAGGGCACATCGCAGGACACGACGGCTCTTTTCGCGGAATTGATCTCTTTTATGGCCGAGGCTGCCCTACCCCGCGGAAGGCCGTGAAAACCGGTGCCGAATATGCAGTCCACGATATAATCGGCTTTTCTCAGGCTTTCTTTGAGCGCCGCGGATGAGGGCATAAAAACAACGCCTCTGCCTGAGCGCGATTGAGCCCACAGAAAATTGGAATTGACTTTTTCCTTCGGAAAAACGCAGAAGCTCTCAACTTCAGTTTTTTTATCTATCAGTTCGGAAGCGACGATACCGTCGGCGCCGTTGTTGCCGGGGCCTGTGACGAAAACCACGCGTTTCGCGTCCAGAGAATCTATGAATTCCGCCAGCCCCGAAGCCGCCCGTTTCATGAGCGTTCTTCCCGGCGTACCCGCTTTGATCGTTCTCTTATCCGCGGCTATGACCTCACTGCCCTTGAGTATCCTCATAATATCTTCGCCTTTTTTATCATTTCAATATACGTATCAATCGCAGTTCTGCTTGAGCCTGATTGAAAAGCCGCTCATTTATATCCTTTGCAGTTTTTACAACTTCCAACAATAATTCCTCTGCCTTATTATAATTTTCCTTTTTTTTGTAAAGCCCGGCTAACGCATATTTTAATGCCATACTATTTGATGAACCCGCTTTCAACGCCAGTTCGTAATATTTGATAGCCATGTCAATATCTTTCGTTTCATAAGCATGGCCCAGGTTGGCATAAATTACACCGGAAAGATCATCGGAATTTATTTGTTGGCATAAACCCAAGGCTTTATTATAAAAGCAGATAGCGGTATCAGTGTATTTTTGACCAAACACGTTAGCCATACTTGCAAACGCTCGGCCCATATTTATATACGCTTTGGTAACAATTCCCTTATCGCCGATGCTGTTACCAGCTTGGAACGCTTTGTAATAACAGTCAAGACCTGAATTACTATCATTCATTGTAAGATGCAGATTTCCCAAATCTATGTAAGTATTGCCCATATTACTTATGTTCTGGCTGATTTTTAGTGCGCTTTTAAAATGCTCTTCGGCCCTAGCAGAGGATGGGCCCCTTCTCCACGGATCAACTTTTAACCAATCAGTATGCGCAACGGCGATATTGCTATGCACCAGCGGCAACAAATATTTATTATCACACTGAGTGGCAATTGCCAGCGCTTTTTCGTAATAGCTCAATGCTTCCTGGATATTATTTTGCTTGGATTTAAGAAAACCTAAATTATTATTTACCCTGGCTATTGCGGTATCATCCTTGCCTTTGACAGCTCTCGCTAATGCATCTTTATAGAGTTCTGAAGCTTTTCCTATATCATTCAGATCTAAATAATAATTACCCAGACAAATATATGATTCAGCTACACCGCCCTCCATGCCTTTCATTTCATATAATTCCAGAGCAGTCTTTATGTTTTTAAAAATCTGGCTATAATTCCTTCTTTTGAGCCGCGTCCTCACTAAATCCAAATACACGTCGGGATTATCATTACTTTTCAGTATTGAATTTTTATAACATTTTTCCGCCTTATCATACTCAGCTTGATTATAAAAATAATTTTTCCCGCGCAGATACCATTCTTCCGCGGACAATTCTCTGATATCCGGCTCAGCGGTTACGTTCTTTTCTTCAATTGTGTTGTTAAGAGTCTCGGCAATTTTTCGCTGTAAATCTATTCGGTCAGCATTCTCAATGAACCAACTTATGCCGGTTTCCACATTCCTTTTCATTTCTGCAACTCCGGTTTGAACATTGATAAGTTTAAAACTGCAAAGCACTTTTTCCTCTGGTTCATTGCCGAAATTATAATTAGGGGAATTATCCTTCGGGGCATCTTTAAAAGTGCCAGTGACGATATATTCCGCTTTTAACTTTTTCCCTGCTATGCGCGCCAATAGTTTATCTGATAAGAACCACTTCATCCACAAAACATTTTTAAGTTTTTCCCTTGGCATTATTTCAAGTAATCCGATATCCAAACTGCTTACAGCTATTGCTTCCGCCGCCGAAAAAGATTTAAGAACTTTATTTTTTGTTAAATTATGGAATTTAAAAACTGCGACCTTTCGGATATCAGAAGCAAAAGCTACCGTAGAAAACAAGCACAGCGATAGGATCAAAATTGTTTTTTTCATATTATTTCTTCAGATAAAGCTTTTTTAATTATATCAATATGCTTTTGAACTTCAATTTTTATCCAATAATCTTCTATCAGTTCAGCAGACTTTTTCCAATAAGCAAGAGTTTTATCTAAGTCCCTCTTCACTAGTGCATCCATTCCCACTTTATAAAAATCAATCCAATCATATTGATATTCTATTAAATTATCTATCTCCGGGCGAGATTCTGATTTGAACACCAGCACTATTTTAGGAGAAAGCGACGTGTTATCCCCATAAAATTGGCTGGATTGCCTTGGAAAACTGTTTTCTTCATCATACTCTTTTATGAGCAACCCACAAGCGGTCTCCCCGTTTTTTATTTTTTCTTTTATCAAATCAGCAAGCTCGAACATATACACATAGCGCTTGCCTTTCTCGTCAAATAACAAATCGTCCATGGGTATGGCTTCACCAATAATATCCCCGCCGGGAACTTGCCACATGGTGTTCTCCATACGATTATTCCAGGTTGTTCGCATATAATCCCACGCAAGCGGCACTTCAAGAATTTCCATTGGGGATATTAAATATTCTTCAGATGAAAACCCTGCGAAATCAGGAGAGATGCCATACAAATATAATTTCGCTGAGACAAAATCAGTTGTTTGTACTTTGGGGATTTTAAAATTTATTAAAGCCCTCCAAGTGCCCCTATTCACAATATTATCCTTCCCCACCCTTAATTCCTTATTCTGAAAATTTTGTTCCGGCAGTTTACTGTTTATACTGACGCAATTGATTTGGTCACCGCGGATTCCCATAATCCATTTGTTTATATCCACATCTTCAGATAGACCATCGTTTGCAGCAGCTTCAACCGTTAATCTCCTGCGATTAATTTGATATGCTTTGCCTTGCAATAATCTGCTGTAAAAAAACATCGCGAAAAATACCGCTGCACTTACCGACAGCACTATTAAGCAGATAGTTACTATTCTTACCTTTGACTTTTTTTCCCTTGGTATCAGAATCACTGAAATAAACAATGTGAATACAACAGCGATGACAGCCGCGTAAATTTGTTTCTGATTGTTGGATCGAATTATTTCTATAAATCGCCGCAGTGACAACGCGTCAGCCGACTCTTTGGGTTTGGACAAATATTCCGCATATGACGATGATAAGAGCGCTAATGTTCCCGGGCCATCCAGCATGGCATTAGAAAGTTGTCCTTTTTTCGCTTGAAAATAGAGATCCCATTGATTCAGTTTTTTAAATGCGCTGAGCACAATGTTCTCTCCCAACGTCGGCAAAGTGAACGGCATCATATATTGAGGTGAAACATTTGGGAATTTTTTAATTATTTCATTATATACTTCAAACCCCTTTTCGTATTGGGCAATACCCGGAGAAAAATAATGCATCATTAACTCAATGTGATACCG
>VMTH01000185.1 GCA_013791745.1 Candidatus Omnitrophota bacterium | reverse complement strand
CATGAAGGATCTCCGGCTCATAGACAAAGTGGCCACCGGCGGACTTAAGCCGGATGTGACGATATACATGAAGTTGCCGTCAAGCAGCTCTCTGGGCAGGATAAAAAGAAAAAAAGACCGGCTCGAACTTGAAAAGGCGTCTTTCCACAAGAGGGTGAATGAAGGGTACAAACATATCTGCGCGCGCAATAAAAAACGGGTAAAGGTTGTGGACGCGGCGGGAAGCCAGAAACAGGTTCATGACAGAATCCTCAGAATCGCTGAAAAGTGTTTGAAAAAATAAACTGCCCGCCGGCCGTCGTCAGAACTCTTTCCGCCCAGATAAAGCTTGGCGCTGTAGCCGGAGCATATATATTCGCCGGGCCGGACAGGGACATCAAATATAAAACAGCGCTTGAATTTGTCAGGATACTCAACTGTAAATCGCCGCATTCCGGCATCGCTTGCGGAAATTGCGCGGGATGCCTCAGGCCCCTGCCTCAGACGCTCTTCTGCAGCAGAAAACCGGGCTGCGTGCAGGATCCGCCCTGTCATCTCTGCCTGACGCGCGACGGAAAGTCCAACATGGATTTTCTGCTGGTGACTTCGGATAAATCGCTGGGGATAGAACCCTGCAGGTATCTCATACATTTTATGACGAGAAAAAGCGCTCCGGGGGTGTTCAAGGCCGCGGTTATAAGAGAGAGTGAGATTTTGACTCCCGAGGCGGAAAACAGCCTGCTGAAAATCCTTGAGGAGCCTCCGGCGAACTGCCTGATAATCCTGATCACATCGTCGCTGCATTCTCTTTTACCGACGATCAGGTCGCGCTCGCAGATACTGCGTTTTCCACCGCAGGAGGAGACCTGCGAGGGAATAACGGAAAGCGATCTTGATCTGGCCCGTACGCTCGCTCAATTAAGGGATCTCGGCAGCTGGAAAGAATTGTTCGGAGAATTAAAAAAATTCCACGAGGTCCTCGCCGGAAAAAACAAAACCCCCGCTTCGGCGCGCCGCGAAAAGACCCACGCTTTCATAGAATCGCTCTTGCAGAAGGCCGCAACTGTGATGAGAGAAAAACCGTCTGAAAGGCTGTCTTATGAGATAGACTATATGCACGAGTGCTGTCAAATGCTGAAAAAACAGAGAATACCGAATGTCGTCCTCTCAAGAATGCTGATGAAGGGCATTCCTTCATTCCTGGAGGAGAATAAACAATGTTAGCGTCGGTGAAAGTCATGCTGCTGAGAGACAGGAGCACGGGTGTTTATTTGTGCGGCGAGGTGCCGGCCGCGCCCGGAGATCATGTGCTTGTTAAGACAGAACACGGAAAAGAGGCCGCCATATGCCTGACATCCGCTGAGAGCGCCGGGGATAGCCGGAAAAACGCGCCTCGCCTGCTTAAAAAGATGCTGCCGGAGGATATAAAAAAACTGAAAAAACTCGCCGATGAGGGAAAGGCGGCATTTAAAATCGTCAACGAGCTCGTCGCT
>VMTH01000184.1 GCA_013791745.1 Candidatus Omnitrophota bacterium | reverse complement strand
GCCAACTGGGCACTTGCGGACCTCTTTGAAAACAGACTACAGTTTACTAAAGCCGTCAGTTACTGGAAAAAGGTTAATGATACAGCCAGTACTGACAGAATCAATAATATTATTGGTAATTGGGGCCGATTTGAACCTGCGCAAACACAACCTGCCGGACAGGGGGCAAGTGTAGAGTTCCGCTTCCGTAATGGTAAGGAAGTTGAATTTACTGCACATGAAATAGATATTTGGAAACTTGTAGGTGATGTAAAGAAATATCTTAAATCAAATCCCGAGGAAATTGATTGGGAAAAAATGGACATTAATAATATTGGTTACTTGCTTGTCAAGGAACATGGGGAGAAATATATAGGTCGAAAAGTTGCGGAATGGAGCTTGGGTCTTAAATCCAGGCCCAATCATTTTGATAAACGCATTACCATCAGCACTCCACTACAGAAAGCTGGATGTTATTTATTGACAGCAAAAATGAAAGACGGCAATATTAGTAAGATCGTTATTTGGATAAACGACACAGTAATTGTAAAAAAACGCATGGATCAAAAAGCCCTTTTTTTTGTGGCAGACGCCGTTACAGGTGAACCGCTCGAAAATATAAAGGTTGATTTTTTTGGATATAAACAAGAAAGGACAGATTGGGATAATAATCCCAAACGGCGCTATAATGTAATCGTTAAGAATTTGAGCCTGAATACAGATTCGGATGGTCAGGTATTTCCTGAGTCTGATGTATTTATGAGTACGTTTACATGGCTAACTATAGCTCATGATCAAAAGGGCCGTCTTGCATATCTCGGCTTCTCAGGTATCTGGTATGGTAATTATTACGATAGCGAATATAATCAAGTCAAAGTTTTTACCATTACAGACCGACCTGTATACAGGCCGGACCAGAGCGTTAAATTTAAGTCCTGGGTACGGAATGCTCAATATGACAAGGAAGACGTGTCCCAGTTTGCTGATCAACAGTTTCAAGTTGAAATACGCGACCCGAAAAACGAGAAGATATTTAGTGAGACATTCACATCTGATAGCTATGGCGGGTTAGATGGGGAATATTCATTACCTGAGGATGCTGCGCTTGGTGTGTACAGCATCCGTTTGTCTGCGGGAGGCAGAAGTCATAGTTCAAATTTTCGCGTAGAAGAGTATAAAAAACCCGAATTTGAAGTTTCTATTGAGGCTCCCTCCGAACCGGTTATGCTTGGTGAAAAAATTACTGCCAGGATTGTCGCGAAATATTACTTCGGCGCGCCGGTAACAGAGGCCAAGGTCAAGTATAAGGTTCTTCGTTCAGATTATAGAGCTAACTGGTATCCGTTCGGCAATTGGGACTGGTTTTATGGCCCGGGCTACTGGTGGTTTGCGTATGATTATACATGGTATCCCGGATGGTTTAAATGGGGCTGCAAACGTCCGCATTGGTGGTGGTGGCCTTCAAACCGTACACCTCCCGAAATTGTAGCAGAGGCCGAAGTCGAAATTGGTGAAAACGGGATAGTAGATATACCGATAGATACTTCTATCGCCAAAGAATTCCACGGAAATACAGACCATAGGTATTCTATCACTGCGGAAGTCACTGACAAGTCAAGGCGTACTATCGTCGGAACCGGGCAGGTACTTGTTGCGAGAGAGCCGTTTAAAGTTTATGCCTGGGTGGACCGCGGGTATTATCGTAAGGGTGATGTTGTTCGAGCTAGTTTTTCCGCCATGACCCTGGACAACAAGCCTGTCAAAGGCAAGGGCGTTTTAAATCTCTACCGTATCACCTACAAAGACAATAAACCGGTTGAGACACCTGAATATAGGAAGAAGCTGAACACAGATGCGGACGGTAAAGCTTCAACACAGATAAAAGCCTCCAGCGCCGGGCAGTACAGGTTGTCATATAAACTTACCGATGCAAAGGGACATGTTATTGAGGGAGGATATGTATTTCACGTTATGGGAGCTGGCACTGACGGCAGCGGATTTAAATTCAACCAGATAGAACTGGTCCCGGACAAACGGGAATATGCCCCCGGGGATAAAGTCAGTCTTATGATCAACACTGACCGTGTTGGAAGCACGGTTGTCCTGTTTACAAGGCCTTCTAACGGTATATATTTGAAACCGAAGATAATAAGGATGACGGGTAAGAGCGTTAAGGAAGAGATAATTGTTAAAAAGAAAGATATGCCTAACTTTTTCATTGAAGCTTTTACAATAAGTGATGGTAAGATTTACAGCGAGACCAGGGAGATAGTAGTTCCTCCTGAAAAGCGGGTACTTAATGTTGATGTAATAGCCTCATCTGAAAAATATAAACCTGGAGAGCAAGCAAAAGTAAAAATAAGGCTGTCGGATTATTATGGTAAACCGTTTTCAGGATCCACTGTCATATCTATATATGACAAGGCGGTGGAATATATATCAGGGGGATCCAATGTGCCTCAGATCAAGGAGTTCTTTTGGAAATGGCGCCGACGGCATTATCCGAGCGCCGAATCTAATCTTGACCGTTACTTCAATGAACTGGTCAACAGTATGCGTAATCTTGGCATTTTCGGGCACCTGATTGCAGATATATCCGCGGATACAAATTCTGACAGTGGTAGAGGGGAGAGAGAGACGGGACTGAAGCTTAACAAAAAGTCAAAGAAGATGCAGGAATTTCTTCCCGGCTTACCGATGAAGCAAGATAAGATGGAAGAGGGGTTATCAGCTGGAAGTGGTTCCGCTGAAGATGATACGCAGATGGTAACGCCTATTGTACGGACAAAATTTGCGGACACCGCTTTCTGGGCAGCATCCCTGATGACCGACAAGAACGGGATAGCGGAAGTCAAACTGCCAATGCCCGATAATCTGACTACGTGGAAAATCAAAACATGGGCAATGGGGCACGGAACAAAGGTCGGTGAAGGTTCAACAGAGGTGATAACGACTAAAGCGCTGCTAATCCGGCTGCAAGCGCCGCGGTTCTTTGTTGAAAAGGATGAAGTCGTAATATCGGCAAATGTGCATAATTATCTTAAAAAGACGAAGACAGTAAAAGTTATACTTGAGGTGGATGGGGGATGTATTGAGCTGATGGATGATCCCGCTAAACAAACCGTGAAGATTCCGCCGCAAGGAGAATCACGTGTCGATTGGCGCGTGAAAGTACTTAAAGAAGGCCAGGCGATAGTAAGGATGAAAGCCCTTACAGATGAAGAGTCCGACGCCATACAGATGAAGTTTCCGGTATATGTCCACGGTATGCTTAAAACAGAATCATTCAGCGGAGCAATGAGGCCGGATGAGGAAAAATTAAACATATTATTAAATGTTCCATCTGAACGGCGTGTTAATGAATCCCGTCTTGAAATACGCTATTCACCGACACTTGCGGCCGCAATGGTCGATGCGCTTCCATATATGGTTTCATATCCTTATGGTTGTACGGAACAGACGCTTAACCGATTTCTGCCGACTGTGATATCTCAGAAAATCCTGCTCGATATGGGGCTGAATCTCAAACAAATACGGGATAAGCGCACGAATCTGAATGCTCAGGAGATAGGTGTTGATAAAGACCGCGCAAAGCAATGGAAGCGCTGGGAAAATCAAAATCCTGTGTTTGATGAAAAGACAGTCGAAGATATGGTAAATAAAGGATTGAACCGCTTATCAGCTATGCAGATTTCGGATGGCGGGTGGGGATGGTTCTCAGGATGGGGTGAAAAATCCTATCCTCATACGACAGCGCTGGTCGTACACGGTTTGCAGATAGCTGAGGAAAATGGAGTATCTGTGCCGGGTAATATGATAAAGAAAGGAGTCGCATGGCTCAAAGATTATCAGAAGGAGCAACTCCAAAAGCTAAAAAATTGGCCCGAAAGACGCGAGCCCTACAAACAATATGCTGACAATATTGACGCATTTGTTTACATGGTTCTTGTAGACGCTGAAATTAGAAACAATAAGATGCGTGACTTTCTCTACAGGGACCGGAATCATATAGCAGTATATGCAAAAGCAATGTTTGGTATGGCCCTGCACAAGCAGCAGGATAATAAGCGGCTTTCAATGATCATTCAAAATATTGAACAGTATCTTGTGAATGACGATGAAAACCAGACTGCCTGGCTTAATCTTCCCAACAGCTCATACTGGTGGTATTGGTACGGCAGTGAGATGGAAGCCCATGCTTATTATCTAAAACTGTTGGCAAAGACCGAGCCGAAAAGCGTGAAAGCATCGCGGTTGGTTAAGTACCTTCTTAATAATCGCAAGCATGCCACTTACTGGAACTCGACACGAGACACTGCAATATGTATAGAAGCTATCTCTGATTACTTGCGCGCTAGCGGGGAAGACAAACCTGATATGACAGTAGAAATATTCATGGACGGGAACATGCAAAAAGAAAGCCGTATCTCAGCGGATAACCTTTTTACATTTGATAACAAGTTGGTACTTGAGGGAAAAGCGGTAGAAAGCGGTAAGCATAATATTGAATTTCGTAAGAAAGGAAAAGGTTCTCTTTACTGTAATGCATATCTAACTAATTTCACACTTGAAGATCATATTGCAAAGGCTGGCTTGGAAGTCAAAGTCAACCGCACATATTACAAACTTGTAAATGTTGAAAAAAAAGTAAAGGCGGCAGGTTCACGAGGGCAGGTTTTGAATCAGAAAGTAGAGAAGTATAAAAGAGAAGAAATACCTAACCTCGGTACTTTAAAGAGTGGTGATCTCGTGGAAATAGAGCTTACTATTGAAAGCAAGAATGATTATGAGTATCTTGTCTTCGAAGATATGAAAGCTGCGGGCTTCGAACCTGTTGAAGTAAGAAGCGGTTATAACGGCAATGATCTCGGCGCGTACATGGAGTTTCGTGATGAGAAAGTGTGCATTTTTGTCCGAAGACTTGCGCGCGGAAAGCACAGTGTCTCATATCGTATGAGAGCTGAAATACCAGGACGTTTCAGCGCCTTGCCAACCCGGGTCTACGCTATGTATGCGCCTGAACTTAAGGGTAATTCCGACGAGATCAAGCTGAATATCAAGGATTAGAATATTTTGTACCGCTGATTTTTGCCCATGTGTCCCGAAGGGCAGCGGTTCTGTTGAAAACGGCTTTGCCGGGAGAAGAATCTTTGTCGGCGCAGAAATAACCCGTTCTCAGGAACTGGAAGGTTTCTCCTTCCTCAACTTTGCCGAGTCCGGGTTCGCCCACAGCGCCGGAAATGATTTTAAGGGAATCATGATTCAGCTTTGACACAAAATCATCATCACCGCTTTCGGGTTCGGGTGAGGTGAACAGATGCTCGTATAGCCGTATTTCCAGAGGCGCCGCGTGGGCGACTGAAACCCATTGGAGCGTCCCCTTCACTTTTCTTCCGTCGGGAGAATCCCCCCCGCGCGTGGCTGGATCATAGCTGCATCGGATCTCGGCGATTTTTCCCTCGGTATCTTTTGTGAAGCTTTCGCATTTTACATAGTAGGCGTGTTTGAGACGCACCTCGCGGCCCGGCCCCAGGCGGAAGAATTTTTTGGGCGGGTCTTCCATGAAATCGGAGCGCTCTATATAGATCTCTTTTGAAAAAGGCAATTTTCTTGTGCCGGCCTTTTCGTCATCGGGATTGTTGACCGCTTCCAGCTCCTCACTTTTCCCGTCGGGATAATTTTCTATGACGACCTTCACCGGATCCAGCACCGCCATCACGCGTTTGGCGCTCCGGTTCAGGCCTTCCCGCATACAATGCTCCAGAAGAGCTATATCAATGGTGCTGTTTGTTTTAGCCACGCCTATTCTCTCGCAAAAATCCCTTATCGCCTCAGGTGTATAGCCGCGCCTGCGCAGTCCCGAAAGCGTAGGCATGCGCGGGTCATCCCATCCATTGACATGATTTTCTTCTACGAGCCGCAGGAGCTTGCGTTTGCTCAAAACGGTGTGGGTGATATTCAGCCGGGCGAATTCTATCTGTTTCGGCGGCTCCGGTATTACCGCTGAGGAAAGTATCCAGTCGTAAAGAGGCCTGTTGTTTTCAAATTCCAGCGTGCAGATGGAATGTGTTATCCCTTCTATTGAATCCGAAAGGCAATGGGCGAAATCATACATGGGATACACGCACCATTTATCCGCGGTTCTGTGATGGTTCGCCCTTTTGATGCGGTAAAGCGCGGGATCCCTCATCGTGATGTTGGGATGGGACATGTCTATTTTCGCCCTGAGCACTTTTGCCCCGTCGGGATATTTTCCTTCGCGCATTTCGTGAAAAAGTCTCAGGTTTTCATCAGCACTCCTGTTCCTGAAAGGGCTGTCTTTGCCGGGCTCCGTGAGCGTGCCGCGGTTTTTCCTTATTTCTTCCCCGCTCTGGTCATCCGCATAGGCAAGGCCTTTCCTTATAAGGGTTTCAGCGTATTCATAAAGCCTCTCAAAATAGTCCGATGTGTAAAAAAGCCGCTCACCCCAGTCAAAGCCCAGCCATCTCACATCTTTCATTATGGATTCCGTGTATTCGGCGCTTTCCTTTTCCGGGTTGGTGTCATCAAAGCGCAGATTGCAGAGGCCCTTGTATTTCAGGGCCGTTGAGAAATTCAGGCAGATGCTTTTGGCGTGGCCTATGTGAAGATAGCCGTTGGGCTCGGGCGGAAAACGCGTGTGCACCTTTGAGCCGTATAGGCCCTGCCCAATATCCCTTTCTATTATCTCGTGTATAAAATTGGACGATACGCCGGCCGGTTTTTTTTCTTCCATTTATTAAACTCCTAAATATTCGCGAAAATCATTCAGCCAATTCTACATGCTATAATCTTTTTTTTCAAGGTGCTTGTTTTTGCCCTTCAGTCAGCTTGACAGCTTTTGCCCGAAGTTTCACAATATAGCGATGCATGCTGGCGTTATGGTATTGAGGGGAGGAAAAATGAGAAAATTTTTTGGTCTGGTTTGTGCGGGTTTGTTTGTCGCGGGACTTTCGTCGTTTGCAAGAGCGCAGGATTTGTCCTTTGGCGTAAAAGCGGGTTTAAACATGGCGAATCATACTGCTCCGATAGAAGGCGATACATACAAAATGAAAACAGGTGTTGCTATAGGTGGATTTGCGGAATATGCAATTGATGACAATCTTGCAATCCAACCGGAACTTATTTATACACAGAAAGGATTGGAGTACGAATATACTTCGGGGGGGCAAATATATAAATATAAAATCAAACTTGATTACATAGAGATTCCTCTTCTTCTGAAGTATTCAATTTCTCCCGGAGAAAATGTCTGTCCTTTTGTTTTCGCCGGTCCTGCTCTCGGAATTCTTATGTCCGCAAAATCAGATTCCGAAGATATTAAAAGCATTTGCAATTCAACGGATATCGGCCTTGTATTGGGTGGTGGTGTTGAATTTGAAAGCGGTGTTTCTATAGACCTTCGTTATGATATGGGAATGACAAAAGTTTGGGATGTTGAAGGAGAAGATTATAAAGATAAGAACATAGTAATTTCGCTTATGGTCGGATATAAACTTCCCAGCTAAGCGCGTTAGTTTAATTAGCCGATAGGCTATGTAAATTTTGTCATTTGTATCCCGCACGACGGGTATTTGATTTTTGTCGTCGGGGAAATCGGCATTTGACGCGGCGGATCTTTAGTTTTTCCCGTCGGGGGTTCGCGGGTCTCCGACGAGAATTTTGCCACTTGACAGCTATTTGACAGTTTAGTAAAGTTGTGTCCGCGGACCGGTAAATTAACGGTCCGATATGTTCATTGAAATTATCTGGAGGGTTTGATCCTGGCTCAGGATGAACGCTGGCGGCGTGCTTAACACATGCAAGTCGAACGAGAATCTTTCTGAATGAAGCTTCGGCCGAGTTTAGAGAGAGGACAGTGGCAAACGGGTGAGTATAACACAGATAACCTCCCCTTTGGCGAGGGACAACCCACCGAAAGGTGGGCTAATACCTCATGGTAATAAGTTCTTACGAAGAGAATTTATTTAAAGGCTTCGGCCACCAAAGGTTGGGTCTGTGACCTATCAGCTTGTTGGTGAGGTAATGGCTCACCAAGGCTAAGACGGGTAGCCGGGCTAAAAGGTTGGCCGGCCACACTGGAACTGCGACACGGTCCAGACTCCTACGGGAGGCAGCAGTGGGGAATATTGCACAATGGAGGAAACTCTGATGCAGCGACGCCGCGTGAAGGATGAAGGCTTTCGAGTCGTAAACTTCTTTTAAGGAAAAGAAAGTCCGCCGCAAGGCGGATTGATCTATCCTAGAATAAGCAGTGGCTAATTACGTGCCAGCAGCCGCGGTAATACGTAAACTGCAAGCGTTATCCGGAATTATTAGGCGTAAAGGGAGCGTAGGCGTTTTGTCAAGTTCCTGGTGAAATCTTCGGGCTTAACCCGAAAATTGCTAGGAAAACTGATAGAATTGAGTTAAAGAGGGGAGAGTGGAATTCCTGGTGGAGCGGTGAAATGTGTAGATATCAGGAAGAATACCAATGGCGAAGGCAACTCTCTGGCTTTAAACTGACGCTGATTCTCGAAAGCGTGGGTATCGAACGGGATTAGAGACCCCGGTAGTCCACGCCCTAAACGATGAATACTAGATATCGGCGGTAACCAATCCGTCGGTGTCACAGCTAACGCGTTAAGTATTCCGCCTGGGGACTACGGCCGCAAGGCTAAAACTCAAAGGAATTGACGGGGGCCCGCACAAGCGGTGGAGTATGTGGTTTAATTCGATGCAACGCGAAGAACCTTACCTGGGTTGGAAACCCCTGGAATCCTGCAGAGATGCGGGAGTGCTCTTTTAGAGAATCAGGTGTCCAGGTGCTGCATGGTTGTCGTCAGCTCGTGTCGTGAGATGTTGGGTTAAGTCCCGCAACGAGCGCAACCCCTGTTGTTAGTTGCCAGCGATTCGGTCGGGCACTCTAACGAGACTGCCGGTGGTAAGCCGGAGGAAGGTGGGGATGACGTCAAATCCTCATGGCCCTTATGCCCAGGGCTACACACGTACTACAATGGTCGGTACAAAGGGCTGCGACCCCGCGAGGGTGAGCCAATCCCAAAAAGCCGACCTCAGTTCGGATTGTAGTCTGCAACTCGACTACATGAAGTTGGAATCGCTAGTAATCGCGGATCAGCATGCCGCGGTGAATACGTTCCCGGGCCTTGTACACACCGCCCG
>VMTH01000183.1 GCA_013791745.1 Candidatus Omnitrophota bacterium | reverse complement strand
GCAATCATCCAAGACGACGGCGGGGGATTGTTAATGATAATGCCGGCGCTGTAATAGGGTGACGGCTCAACATTAGCCGAAGGCGTGACCTTATCTTTAGCTCGGGACTCTATTGAGTAGGTTCCGTCCAGTTTCCAGCACTCCGTCGGATAGTCAACATCCCATTTCCAGAGCTCGCTTATAGAGTTAAAATTCCCATCAACCGGCAAACAGCTTATCCAGTAAGCGGAACCGCTCCAGGATCCTTCCTGATAATAACCGAGTGAGGCGTTCTGAATTCTTATTTCAACACCACCCACTTTACCAAGCGCATAGTCCCATGAAGTACCCAAAATCTGATAGAGCGTCATATCGTGATCTCCGTCGGAAGGATTTGTCGTCTCCGAATCCGGTTTTGTCTGGTCAATGACAAAATATCTGTCTGTCAGATCCTGCTCGTCGCCGGCGGGGCCGGCGCCCTTTGATTTCACCATATATTTGACCCCGTCCGACCAGGCTTTTGTTGAAATGGTAAATGTCCACGGGTTGCCGGCGGGAAAAACCCCCGTGGGGGTGTCAACAAGATTCCCCGCGTCGGACGCCCCCCATGATTCCGTGCCGTTGTTCCAGTAAGTCCCGTAAGACGGCGCCGAGGAGAGGATGACCCACACGCTGTCCGCCGTTGTGTACTGATCCGCCGTTCCCTGTATCTGAGAGGGCTTGAAATAATAATTAGGGTTCAAGTCCGTGCCCAGAAGGCTCGTTACGACAGTATCCGGATACGGGGACTTGAATGTCCATGAATGATAATCTTCCGCCTCAATATTGCCCGCCTGATCAGCCGCTCTGAAATAAGTGTAATACTCAACGCCGGCGGCCGTGGCCTCCCAAACGAGCGCGGAGGTATTCTTGCTCCAGTTCTCGCCCGTTGGAGTTATCGCATCACACCATTCCTGCGAAGGCGTGAGAGTCCAGCCGGAAGTTCCCCAGTCCCAGAACTGCCCGGTGTAACTGCCTCCGGAAATCTGCTTTATCTTTATTTTCACATTGGCAAGAGTCCCGGGCGCCGTATCGGAAGCCGTTCCGTAAATAGTATTCATTACTTCATAAATTGTCGCCTCGGCGGGAACGGTCATCCAGGACTGCGGTTCGGCAGTGTCATAAATAAAAGTCTGTGTCGTTATTGAAACCTCTACATTGGGATTGGAAGCCCCGTCGGAAGTTGTGTTGTCTTTCGCGCGGGAATTCACCACATAAGTCAAACCTTCCGAAAAACACGCCGGCACACCCGCAGTATATGTCCATGAAGAAGTCCACAGCGAAGCGTTCTGCCAGGCGGCCTCGGGGCTTAAACTCTGCCACACGGAACCGTTCCAGTAGATCCCCGTGCCTGTACCGGAAGAAATCCGCACCTGGACGCTGCCCAGCCCCGAATTCCAATAAGGCGCATCCGGATGATCAACGGCTGTTCCCCATATTTTGCCGAGAGACACATCGCTCTCAAAAGGATTTACCGGTTTCGCCAGATATGAGTCCGGCGCTGTTTTGTCATATATAAATGTCACGGTTTTTGTACTCTCTATATTTCCGGCGAAATCTTTGTGGTACGCAAAAATTTTATACCATAAACCGTCGGATGGAGTGCCCCATGTTGGAGTTGTGTTGGAAATCCAGTATTCCCCCGCATCATTTGAACTCCATGCGGGGTTAGTTACCCATGCTTTCGTAAAATCATCCCAGTAATAAGTCGCGCCGGCGGTAAGAGTGGGAGGCCTCATCTGCGCAATTTTTATTTTTAATTCTGAAAGCCCCGAATTAGTCGCGGGCTCGTCCGCCGCCGTGCCCTCTATTCTGAACGGGACGGTGTTCCTGTGTCCGTCCTGCACGGGGTCGGTGAAAACGGTAATGGGCGCGTCATTGTCAAAGAGAAATGTTATTGTCGTAAGATTTACATCAAAATTATTTTTGTTGTCCTTTGCCTTTGAAACGATTTTAAAATTTCCGCCGGATATCCAGCCGGGGGATGTGGCGGTATATGTCCATGAAGACGGATAAATATTACAAACGTTCCAGTATTCATACGAAACCCAATTGGAAATAGATTCATTCCATTGGTCTGAACCTTTGAGGATTTTTATTTTCAGTTCAATGACGCTCTCATCGTCGTAAAGAGTACCGGCGATCGCGGGAGGCGTGAGAGCGTTTATATTGTCGCCGTGAGCGGGAAATGTCAATTTTGAGTCGGGACGGGTTGTCACATAAATCCCTGACTGCTGGCCGGTTATGCCGTCGGATGCTCCGCCATAGCCGAGGCTATCACCCGCGATATCCTCCGCGCTCACATACCATGATCCGCGGGTTGAAAAGCTGAGTTCATATGTAAAAGTGCGAATCCCCTGATCGGCGCCGGTATATCCCGAGGTGAATCTGTAATCGGCGGGAAAATCAACAGGCGTTCCGTCAGAAGTGAAATGGATTTTGCCGTCATAATCCGTCGCCCTGTTATTATTTGTATCAAGCGCTTCCACAGTTACGGAATAGGACTCTCCGAATGTCTGATTCGTTGAAGCCGTCACCGCGAACTTCACCGCCTGGGCGGGCTTGACCTGTATGCCGCTCTGGGTGCCGAATTTGATACTGTAATTATCTTCGTCACTGGCGTATATCTTCCATGTGCCCGATTTATTAAAAACAACCGAAATCGGCTGGCCGCCCTCGGGGTTGGGATCCGAAAAATCGTAAGTGTTGCCGAAAGGATAGGAAACATCGGGGCAGTTTGAACTGAGCGTCGCCGTGCCCGTATAGTGGTAATACTGGTTATTATACGCGTCCTCGGCCTTCACATAAACATATTTGCCGGTCTCGCCGGCGGTAACGGATGGCGGATAACCCGACGCCCTCAGATGATGAACGGCTCCCGCCACAACCCCTATCCCCGTCTGACTGCCTTCATACAGGGCGGCGTCTTTCCCTTTCACCCAGATTCCGGAACCCGTCTTTTTGAGTTGAATCCACTGCGAAGCTGTTCCCTGTCCGGAGCCGGGAAGAGTGTAAACGCCTTTGTTGTCCCAGTCGCCTCCCGCGAGAGAACTTTCAAAAGTTATATTCGCACCGTACTCTTTCAGGTTATTATATTGATCCCGAGCCGTGATCAGCACATCATACCATACGCCCGCCGTAGCGGAAGTCGTCATGGAAACATCGTAATGATGTATAGCGGCCGCGTTTACCTTTATTCCCGTCTGCTGACCGGTAATTGCGTCATTATCAGTCGCGGTTATTGCCGCGTTGCCGCTTATTCTCCTGAAACTTGCCGTCGCGTTAAACACATGATAGCCGTTATCGGAGCCGGAGCCTGTCGTAAACATATAGCTGGTCGGAAGCAGCGCATTCCCGAAACGTGTCTTTGACGCACCGTCCCCTGAATCCGCGTAAGAAGTAAAAGAGACCTTTTTTGTCATTGTTTTATTGTATATATTCGTTCCCGTGGAACACCTGTTCCCGAACGCATCCACCGCCTCAACCGTCACCGTCGCCTTCCCTACGCCCGCCGTCCACGGACCTGTCGAGGCCGTTACCCCAAATTGCGATTTGAATCCCGGGAAGCAGATGATGTTTGAAACTAACCCGAATTTTCCGGCATCCGCTTTATCCTCAACTCTAAAATCCCAGCCGTTATTTGAGGTGTTTCCGGGGCCTATATTTGCCGTCTTAAAAGTCACGGTTGATGAAAACAGATGCTCCCCGTTATCACCCGCATTAAATGCATAATCCCCGGGATAAGACGCCTGCGTGTCCTGATCGCTCCCCCATGTAAATGTGATCGTGGAATCGCAATCAGTTTTTGTGTTTCCGCAAATATCAATCGCGGTAACTTTAATATCTTTTGCGGCTCCGGCAATAACATTGGCCGGCAATTGCGATAAATTAAAGTGGTTTAACGCGCCCGGTTTTATGTTTATCGTAATTGTCGTTGAGATTTCCGAAGCGTAGGTTTCATCATCATACACCTTCCATGTGCCCGCCCCGAGAGGCGTTTTAAAAACAGGCCCTGATGAAATAGATGCGGAAAAAACATGAACGCCGTTGTCGGAAGGAATAAAAGTGTAGCTTCCGGGCGTCATTGTAAAACCGATTCCTGAAGGAGATGTGAATTTTATCTGCCCTGTATAACCCAACGCAGTCTGCTGTCCGTCTAAATTCCATGCCTCCACCGTTAAATCATACTGCGCGCCCGCAACCGGATTCGTCCCTACGGTTACCTTGAACGTCTGGGCCGGAGCGACATATCTGAATCTATTTTTATTCTGCCCCGGGGTTTCGCCGCCCGCGGCATCCTCTTCGTTATTTGCTTTATCAAATCCATGAGACACTACATAATAATACTTTCCGCTTTCCCACGCGTTTGTGGGATAACTTACATCATATTGCCAGTTCGGCCAGGAGTGCGACGTATCCGTAAGCCAGTACGGATTTGCCGCGGTCCATGTTGAACCATTCCAGCAGTAATTGTACCTCGGATCGCCCGCTTCATCATTTCTTATGTACAATCTGACATAATTCATTTCATTCTCATCGGAGGAGGTCCCTGTGATGACGTCCATTACATCATAGCTCTGATTGTGTTCCGGTTTTGTGATATAAGAGTTGGGGGCCGCAAAATCTCCGTTAAACACGATGGTGGAAAATATTGTCTGCCAGTTTCCCGCTTTATCCTTTGCCTTGGCTGTTGCCCGGTACTCCTTTGTTTCCCATACGGGGCGGGGCAGCGCCCATGAAGTCGCGTCTGCGGATAAAGTCGCCGTCGACCAGCAAACCGACGTTGTCCAGGTATTGGGCGAAGCGGTATAATTATCCCAGTAATAAGTCGCCGCGCCGCTCAGTTTCCACAACTTTACCCACACTTCATCAACCTTTCCCGCGGACACAATTTTGCCCGGAACAGTATATGTTGCTCCTGTAGCGTCATAAGAAGTCCCCTTAATGTCACCCGTTTGAGAGATATAACCATTTTGAACCGGGTACGTGATGGAAGCCGTCGGAATTTTAACATCCCAGATGTATTCATTCCATTTTGCGGAATAACTTTCATAATTAAGACAGCCCGTGGGCGCCGCATCCGAGCTTTTTGTGTCAGCGGCGCGGGAAACAACCCTGTATATTCTTCCGGGAGTATATTGGCCGGCCCCGGGCTCTCCTGTCATTGACCAGGGGCTCGCGAGCGGATTGGTGACATTCATCCATACCTGGGGAGTGGCCCAGTTAACCGTATTCCAGTAATATGTCGCTCCCCCGTCAAGATACTTTATCATTACCTTAACGTCTTTTATCCCTGTTTCCGCATCATTTGAA
Organism: Candidatus Omnitrophota bacterium; assembly: GCA_013791745.1. Classification (NCBI taxonomy): domain Bacteria; kingdom Pseudomonadati; phylum Candidatus Omnitrophota; species Candidatus Omnitrophota bacterium. Next base: position 4,857 of record VMTH01000183.1, on the reverse strand, counting down.
GTTCCCGTAATATCAGGGGGAGTTTTTCTATAAGATCCGTCCGGAGGTTCCGTCACATCCGATGTCGGCGGAATAATATCAAATTGGAAACGGCGTTCATCGCCGGGCTTCGGCCCTGTGTTTGTGGCGACATCCACGCCGTAACTCCACACGCCGTATGTCCATTGATTAACCCATGTGGGAATATCCTTGAATGTCCACGATGAAGTGTGAATTACCGCATCGTTCCAGTAGCCGCCGGAAACCCAGTCGGTTATTGTCGATTTCCAGTAAGAATCAAGAGTGCCTTGCTGTATCTGTACAAAAACTTTTTTATATTGCTGGTTATCCGACACTGTGCCGTAAATCATGGCTATATTCTCAGTCGTGTCATTGTAATTGTGATTATTAAGGGTTGTGGGTTTTGATACAACCGAAACAGGGGCTTCATTATCAAACATAAACCATACCGGCGCCGAAACGGCCCCGATATTCCCCAGAGAATCCGTAGCCCGCGAGGTAATTGTTGATACGATATTATTCAAATCCCAGCCGCCGTCGGACCATGCTCTTGTGGACAATGAGATGTTCCATACGATATTACCCGCATCGAGCCACTGCGCAGGGGTGTCCCATGCGGCCGCGCCGGCACCGGATGCCGACTGCAGATATTTCCCGTTTGCAAAAACCCGTACCTCCACCTTATTTACAGAAGACAGGACATCGCCTGCGGTTCCTGAAACCGTAAAGTTCGCTCCCGTGAAGTTATAAATTTTAGCGGTCGGCGGCGCAGTAATTACGGTTGTTGGGCCGCCCCTGTCGCAGGTTACGGTTGGCCCTGCCTTGGGAGGCGACTCAAGGTTATTGCCATTGTCCGATACCCTTGATTGAATAATAAAATCAAAACTGTTTAGCCAATTGACTCCTGAAGACGCCCATGACCAGTTAACGATATCGCCGCCGCCGCCCGCGCTGTTTGTTATGGGATTCCACACTTCGTGTTTTGCCCAGCTTGACCCGCCAACAGTCCAATAATAAGTCGCGGGCGCGTCAATATACTTTATCCTGAGTTCCACTCCGCTTGCCTTCACACCCGCCACAGCGTCATACGCTGTACCTGAGATTGTATTTAAATCCTTAAATGTCGCCCCGTTGCCCGGAACATTGACAATTGAGTTCGCGGGCACAGTGTCCACAATAACCACCATGCCGCCGGAGGGAGAATCTTCATTATCAGGATAACTATTACCGGTCTTTGTCAGAATCCTGTAATAAAGGTCGGTCTCCCACGCTACATAATTCCATTCTCCGGGCGTCGCCGATATATTTATTGTCCATGAATAGAGGTTGTCGGTGCCGGCATCGGGGCCGGTCACCGTGCCTGTTGACCATGTTGCCAACGCCTGCGCATCAACCCAGGTTCCTGTCTGCCAGTTCCAGTATTTATCATCATCCTCCGCATCCCATACATCGCCGTCATTTGAGCCCGAAGGACTTGTTATAATCTTCTGAATACAGACATCCACGCCGTTTGAAACAACGGTATTCCCCTTGCCGGCATTGATTTTGCCTCCGAACTGGCTAGGGCCTCCTGTTATTTTTCCGTGGCCGGGCAAACTCGCCCATGAATGGCACTCTTCTTCATAAGGAGTAATCCTATTCCCCATAGCAGGGGATTCAATAGAGCCGGCGGTAGCTTTTGCTCTTATGGTTACAGGGAATCCTTCGGTTTCTTTCATGGCCACACCCGCTAAATCCTTTTCAAAATATCCCTTATTCGTCGTGGGATAGGCCACCTCTTCCCACTGCCAGGCGCCCGCATTCCAGTTATTGGCAATCCAGTCATAATAATGCCATGCGCCGCCATCGCGGTAAACCATTGCGATCTCAACCTTGGTTATGCCCGCCCCGCTGCAGTGCGCCTCACCCTGAATCTTCCCTATAGTCGTTGAGACATTTATAACGCACAGCCCCACATTCGTTCCGCCTTTCGGCATTGTAATCCGGGTTTCAGGATATGAATCGTTGCAGGTAAAATTTACAGTATCCAGCATAACATCATAACTTCCCGACGCGTCTCTTGCCCTGGAAATAATCTGATATTCATCTCCGTTCTCAAGCGCGGGCAAGGCGTATGTCCACTGCCTTATGAAATAGGTGGAAATCCAGATATCCCACGCGCAGTCAAGCCATTGGGGGGAACCGAGCCATAAGCCGGCGCCTTGATAATAATCAACGTCCGTTTTGTCATAAATAAGAATTTGAACTTTCGCGCCTTTTGTCTCATCTAATGTATTTGAACTTATGGGCAAATCATAAGCCCATCCTTCCACTCCGGGAACTGATTTTACGGTATATATACCGCCTTCCGCCGGAAAATTTATCGCGCTTGTCGGTTTTTTTATATCGTACCAGAACTTATAAACAGCACCGGTATTTTCATTCCCCGCGACATCTACCGCCTTAGGCGTGATTTCATAAGCATGCTGCTGAGTGTGGCCGGGGAAGGACTCCGTGTCTCCGTAAGTCCATGAGGTAATCGGCGCGTCATCTTCCAGAATTGCCCATGTATTTTGCGCGGGATCATTAACCCATAGTGAGCCATTCCAGAAAGTTGTACCCCGCGTTAAATCCCTGATTTTTAAATATACTTTAGAAATCCCCGTTCCATTGGTATCATCTCCCGCTGTGCCCGTATAAGAAGTCATTGAATCATTCTGCCATGACACATTCGCGGGTAAAGTAACGATATTACTGACCGGGGGCGTAAAATCAACGCTGAAAGTCGTTGTGGAGCCGGGCGCTTCCAGATTATTATTCGGCCCCGCGTTGTCCTTTCCCATTGTGTTAACTTCAAAATTACCGCTTAACCAGCCGGCAAGGTCATAAATCACAGAATATGTCCATGAGGATGTAAAAACCTGCGCGGAGGGAATAGACACCCATTTCTGACCGGTTGTCCATGCGGCGCCTGTCCACCCTTTAGCGGCGCTGGTGTTGTAAACGCTTATCTTTATGTAATCCATAGCGTTCAATTCGGTAAAATTTCCTCTTATAGTCAGGGTTGACCAGTTTACATCCATTCCTTCGGCAGGATAGGTTATGCTTGTCTGCGGTTTCGTGTCGTCCCATGTAATTACGACTTTTGTCGTTTTTGAGGTACCGTCGGCGCTGCACTCCGAATTTCCCGCCTTGTCTGTTGCCCTCACCTTTATATCATAACCGTCATCGCTGTATTCATCGGTAAAAGTGTTTGTCGGCGTGGGCACGGTATATGACCAGCCTGTCTGGTCGAAAGTTGTCGCGTCAATCCACCTTATGCTGTCAAACCAGCCGGTTCCGTCAAAATAATATGAGTCGTATTTTCTGAAAATATAGATTTCCACATCCGTCACCGCGCCGATAGACGGTTTGTCATGCAAAGGGCCTGAAATTGCCGCCATATTGTTATACACCCCGTTTGCCGGGGAGGTGATTGTTGAGACGGGAATTTCATAATCAATCCAGAAATCCTTGCCGGAGGCGGCGGCCTGGTTATCGGCAATATCCGTCGGCCTTGCTTTTACATTGTATTTGTGGCCGTTTGTCCAGTTATTTGTTGAAAAAGAGTAAGACCAGTTATTCGGAGAAGGGTCATTTATGTTAAAATATAAATCGGAACCGGACGCAACCCAGGCGGAGCCGTTCCAATAAGTTGTATTTGCAGCAAGGCCGTAATCACGAATACAGAATTCCACAAAACTCGTATCGGAATCCGCAGTTCCGTATATATTATCAAGCTTGTTGCTGTCCGCATTATAATGCGCAAGATGAACGGGCCTTGTAAAAACCGCCTGATTTATTGATGTATCATAAGTAAAAGTTACGCCGGTTCCTGTCTGCTCTCTACCGGCATTCTGACCGAAGCCGTAAGTCCTTATATAGTAACTTGTTCCATTGCTAAGCGCCGGCAATACATAGCTCCATGTGCTCGCTCCCGCGGTATAGGAGGCGGAAATCCACTCCTCTATGCTCTCAGTAAAACCGGAACCCTCTTTATACCACTTTTCATTGGATTTCTGCTTCAGCGAAATATAAACATTCTGCGTAGCGGCTGTCGATGTCCCTGTTGATTTTGTTAAAGCGGCGTTATGCCTGGATTTCCAGGGAGCCCCGACCGTTGTAACAGGATTGCTCCCCACTGTAAAGCCGCCTCCGAGAGTCTTGACGCCTCCATCAGGATTTACCACTGTGACATCCCTTGCTCCTAAAGCGGCATCGTAATCAATACTCATTATAATCTGAAGTTCTCCGGCGCTTATAAATGTGGTTGAGGAAAAATTAACCTTCGCGCCCGAAATCGTCACCGTGGCTCCGCTCTGAAAATAACTCCCGTAAATTCTTATATCCTGATTCGCGCATCCCCTGCCCCTCTCGCTCAGGTTCAGTGATGTTACGGCAGGCCCGTTGCTTACGGTGAATTTGCCCGCGCCGGTTGCCGTTCCGCCGTCCGGATTTATCACCGTAACATTGTAATTCTGAGCTCCGGCTGTTGAATAAATTATTACATCCGCATCAAGCTGTGTATCCGATATGTATGACACATTGGTTACCTTTATGGAAGTCGTGTTAAACGAAACCTGCCATGTATCATTCGGCGGCTTATCAAATCCGTTGCCGATTATGCTGATTGTACCGGAACCGTAACCCTGCGGTCTCTGGCCGGGGTCACAGGAAGTAACCACGGGTTTTGTATTAACAGTGAACAGATTCGCGCCGGTTATCTGTCCGCCGTCGGGATTTTTTACCGTTATATTCCCCAGCGCGGCTGTACAGGTCGGAGATACATTAATAGTGGCCGTAAACGAAGAAGTTCCGTGATAGCTTATATTCGTAACT
>VMTH01000182.1 GCA_013791745.1 Candidatus Omnitrophota bacterium | reverse complement strand
TTTCACACGCAGGAATTCGTGGATAATTTTATTTTATCCGCCGTCAGGATACTGCCCGGAGCCGTGGTGAAAGGCAACAGCATCATTTACAAATCCCGCACAACGCAGCTGCGAGCGATTCCCATAGGGATAGACTATAAGCATTACAGGTCCATGGCCGAGTTGAAACAGACGGCCAATATGGCCGAGAAACAGCGCCTGAGCCTGGGAAACAATAAAATAATTCTTGCCGTTGACAGGCTCGATTACACAAAGGGAATACTCCGCAGGATATGGGCATTTGAGTATTTCCTGGACACTCATCCCGAATGGCGGGGGAAGGTGTCTCTGCTCCAGATCGCCACGCCTTCAAGGGAAGGCGTCAGCGAATACCGCTATCTCAAGAGGGAGATAGACAGGAACATAGGCCGCTTTGAGGGAAAATTCGGAACGCCTTCATGGCAGCCCATTTTTTATTTTTACCGCAAATTTTCCGCCAAACAGCTCACCGCTTTTTACAGGATGTCGGATGTCGCACTTCTGACGCCTCTGTTCGACGGCTGGAATATGGTCGCAAGCGAATATGTGGCGTCTCAGGTGGACGGGAACGGGGCTCTCATCCTGAGCGAGTTCGCGGGAGCGAGTTCTTTTTTTGAAGAGGCCTTCATATGCAATCCCTACGATACGGAGCAGGTGTCATCTTATATCGCCGCCGCTCTCAAGCTCCCCGCCGCTAAGAAAAGGCGCAGGATGGAGGCGATGAGGAAGAAAGTAGAAGATCACGATGTTTTTGAATGGATGAACAAGAATCTGAACGCCCTGGAGGAAAGGCCGTGAACTTGTCGGATTTTCTTAAAGGACAGAAGAAGCTTTTCATCTTCGCCGATTTTGACGGGACGCTCTCGGATATCGTGAATAACCCGCCGAAAGCCCGCCCGCTGCCGGGAGCGGTAGAGGCTTTGAAGAGGTTGAAGGAAAGTAAGAATATAAAGATCGCCATTGTCAGCGGCAGGGAAATATCCTTTCTCAGGAAATTTTTTCCGAAGGGTTTTACGCTCGTCGGTTGTCACGGCGCCGAGATCGACGAAGGCCGCCGGCGTTCCGTGAAAACGCTCTCGCCGGCGCAGAAAAATATCCTGGCTCTGGCGGCGGCATTTTTTAAAGCCGCCTCTATCGGCGGGGTTTTTACTGAGGAAAAAAAATTCTCGCTGGCCCTGCATTACAGGAACGCGCCTTTGAAAACAGCAGCTCGGATTCTCGGGATCACAAAGGATATCCGTCCGGTTCTCAAAAAATTCTCGCTGGAACTTATATACGGAAAAAAAGTCGTTGAGATCCGAGCGGAAGGCGTGAGTAAAGGAGCGGCCGTGAAAAAACTCGCCCGCGGCGCGAAAGATCACACGCCGGTTTATTTCGGCGACGATGTAACCGATGAGGATGTGTTCCGGCTCAGGGGGATCACGGGAGTAAAAATAGGCAGGGGAAAGAGCGCCGCGCGTTTCCGCCTTGCCGCTCCGAAAGATGCGCTTGAAGCGCTTAGGAGGATAGATATATGAACGCTTTTGTTTTTTATTCCTGCGCCAATATCCCGCGTTACACGGGGGTGAAGGCGGCGACGATGGATGAATTCTATGAGGGTATTAAAAACAGCGGTATGGAGACGATATTTTATCACATCTATTATTCGCTCTATAAAAGGCATGTTTCGCAGATCGACTATATGAATGATTTCGCCGAATGGCTCTGGAAGACCGCCGGCGCGCAGGACATCGCCGAAAGGATCTCCGTTTTTGACCCGGCCAAGATAAAGAGCCTGAGCAGGACGAAAACGCTGATACTCAGAATACTGGAAGAACACAAAGGCGAAAACCGTGATTTTGCGCGTGTGGCGAGAGGGAAAGAGTTTTATTTCATGGGGCTTTTGACTTTTGTGGCCAAATCGGGGATCGTCGCCGAAAATGAGAAGGAGTTTTTTGAGGGCGTTAAACAATCTTCGGTGGAGTCCGTTTTTTATCACCTGGTGGGCTCCCGCCTGAGGCTGAAAAAAGTGTCCAACGATTTTTCGGAATGGCTTTCGGT
>VMTH01000181.1 GCA_013791745.1 Candidatus Omnitrophota bacterium | reverse complement strand
CATATATGTAAATGGATCCCATATTTTCCTCTTAAGAGATATTTTTTCCATATATGATTCTTTCCGTCCGCTATCATCTTCTCTAAGATAGATAAGCGTTTTATGTGTATGCGAATTAATATCTATTCCTGTCGCCTCAGCAAAATCTTTTTTGTCGTAATCATATTTTTTCAGATACATCCTGAGAAAATTGCTTGTTAAAAACACCAGCAGAAAAATCGTCGCAGGTATCAGTATCCTAAAAAATCTTTTTTCAAGTTTCAGTTTTACCGGAACAAGAGCAAAAATAGTTGGAACCACTATAAATATATGCAGAATAATAACGAAAATCCCCCACATCAGCAATCGTACCATGGTCATAATATCATCTAACTGGAACAACCCAACTCCACTGGTTAAAAATATTTCCAGCGGTCTTGATATTTTTCCAAAAACATATATTTCTGCCGCAACAACCCACACCGCGGCAGCCCCCAAAAGAAAAGCCCACTTATGATCTATGCGCTTTCCCTCTGGTAAACCTAACCATTTTGCGGATGAAAAAATCCAGAATCCACCAGCGCATAAAGAAAATGCAAATAATTCTAATAGCTTTATTTCATACATATGACCCACAGCAGGCGGAACTAAATAAATAGCCAAACCCCACAAAGCGGTAATAAAAAGCAGATAAATTCCAAGAATGTTTTTTTTCTTTCTCTCTACTATATTTTGTGATGGTTCATCGTCGCTTGAGAATGATGTAAAAAATCTGTATATAACTACCACAGCGGCAATTCCAAGGATGACATATACTATTTTAAACCATGGAGAGTTCCCGATAACCGCAAATTTATTCATCCAGTTCAGATAATTCGCAGCGCGTTTAGTTATACTTAGACTGGAGTATTTGACTCCAACCACGCAAATCATGTTGAACATCGCCACAAAGCCGATAGCCAGTGTCACTGCCATGATCGGCATTGAGCGTTTGAAAGTTTCTTTAATTTCCTTGTTCATTTTTCTTCTTCAAGTTTTTGCGGCATTTCATTTGGAGTGAACAGAATATCGGGACGGTTCTGGTTTTCATATCTCATAAATCAATTATCGCTCCCTTCCTCTTTAACATTAGTAGTCTTTTTAATTATCCAATATTGTATCGCGTGTCCCAATCCAAAAGCTATGCCCCCCAAAAAAGATGTTATAATTGGCATAAAAACTAATCCAATAGTAGCTGTCGAACATGACGACAGATCATAACCATGATTAAAATAAACAGTGGCGAATGTCAAAGTTAGAAAAGTTAAAAGAAAAGGAAGCGCATACTTTTTGCTGGTGTATATCGATATAATCAATAGAACTGCGGGAATTGAATAAAAACTGTGTACAAGCCATAACCCTGCAATAAGATGACCTTCGTCAGGAAGATATTGTTGCGCCCACTCAATGCCCTTAGGCAATCTGGATATATAGGGCAAGAGATTCATATAAATAAACGCCGTTATGGAATACGCTATTTTTTTCTTAATAATCATTATTACCTCTTTTTTTCACAACACTATCGGCTTGTCCGACAGAGGCAGTTGTACGGGAATTCCGGACAACTGAATTTCCTTTCAGTTCTCCTTCTTTGAAAATATCATCATTGCCATTCTTTGATTATACCAAAAGACAGTTAAAAACAAATGGCTCACTTACGCATCCAGTCTTCCCTGATCACTTTCCGGCCGAGGCGTATTATGACTTCTTTGTCCTCGAACTGGGGAATTATCCAGTGTTTGCAGAATTCATAAACGTCGCCTATGAAAACATCGCAATGGCCGGGGGCGGTTTTCTCGCCGAAAGCGTAAATTATTTTACGGGGTGACCGCTCAATGATCAAAGCCTCGCCGGAAAGATATAATTTGAATCCGTTTTCTTCGAGGGGCGCGCTGAGATCCCTGAACAGTCCCCTGCCCCTGCCCTCATAAAGAAGATTCTCAAATTCGTTTGTCCTCCTGACGCCTATCCTGAGATAAAATTTCCTGACCAGATCTTTTTCCATGAGCTGTTTGAATGAGCCTATGTGATATATGGACGAGCTGAGTATAAAACATCCCTCGATTTTTTTTATGCCGTGATATTTTATGAATTGATCATATTCCGGCGCCATGTTCCCGGCTATATCCGAAGCCACTCCTATCTGGTACCATTTGCCGGATGAGGTAAAAAAACAGCAGTCTCCCGAACCGAATGCCGGCACATAGAGCCGGAAAACCCCTCTGTCGTTCATTTGCCACAGGAGCGCGGCGGCAAAAAACAGAAAAGCCGCGGCCATGATCCTCTTTCTCTTTGAAAGAAGCGCGAAAAGCAAAGCGTAATAAGCCCCGTATGTTAAAATATTCAGGTGCCCCCAGCCGGTCATCGCGTTTGGGACAAGAACCGTCACCCGAAGCAGTTTGTCTATCAGAAAGATAAACAAACTCGCCGCCGATGCAAACACTCCGGCCGCCCAGGATGAGACAGCGGCGGCGCAAAAAAAAGAAAAAAGAGCGAAGACGAGCAGTGCGGCGATGGGTATCACCACCAGATTCATCAGCGGCGTGAGAAGAGAAAATTCGTAGAAAGTCTCATTCAAAACGGGGATTATTATTATCTGGCACGCTATTCCCACAGCCAGCGGCGCGGCGATAAAAGATGGCATAATTTTTTTGAAAATACGGAAAAGGGGCGGCGAAATAAAGATTATGCCCGCCGCCGCAAGATACGAAAGCCGGAAGGCCGCCGTAAAAAGCCAGAGCGGATTCAAGATGAGCATAAAAAGCGCCGCCGCGAAAAGGCTGCTGCCCAGCGCTCCCCTTCTGCCCGTGCGCAGTCCCACGGCCATTATGGAAAACATCACGGCCGCCCTGACGCTGGATGGCGTGGCCCCGCAAAGCAGGGAATACATAAAAGCCAGCGGGACACTCGCAAGCAGAGCGTTGCCGCGGCCCATAAAAAAAGATAGAAAAACAGCAGCGATAGCCGTGAACAAACCTATATGCAGGCCGCTGACGGCGAGAAGATGCATAAGCCCGGCCCTTCTGAAATTTTTTATGATATCTTTTTCAAGGCCCGACTTTTCGCCCCACAGAAAACCCCGCACATAGGCGGCCGAATCACTGTCAAAATATTTTCCTATACTCTTATCCGCGGCGGCTCTCAGCCCCACGACGAACTTTTTGAAACCCGACGGATGGCCCCTCATCTCTATCTTTTTGGCGAATATCCTTCCACACACGCCCTGAGCCTCGTTTATTCTTTTCCAGTCGGTTGAAAAAGAGTTTTTCTTCTCCTCCAGCCCGGAAAAAAGCCCCTCGACGGTGACGATGTCTCCGGCCTGCGGCAGGCTTTTCCTGGCGCCCTCGAGCTTTTCACCGCCGCCATGCCACACGAGGACATTCCCCTTCTCCGTTTTCAGCGCAAAACTGTCCTTTTTAGGGAACAACCGCACCTCGCCCGAAACGGTCACAGCGCCGGGGGGATATGAAGATCGCGGGATCGCTCGCATTGATAAATTGAGAAATCCCATAACAAAGACGATCGCGTATATAACTCCGGCCTTAACCGTGGGCGCGCTTAAAAGGATCAGGATCGCCGAGAGAACGGCGAAAACAGCGAATTGTTCCCGTGCGGCGAATATTCCCAGTATGAAGGCGGCCGTGACCGGATAAATCGGCGGCAGCAGGAAAAGTTTCATTTCTCCTCGACGACTTCCATCGGCGGCAGGAAATAAGTCTTGGGCGGCGCCTCGCCTATGCCAACTCTCTTGAAAAAAGATTTTTTCGGCACGGCGATAGATTCCCTGTCATCAAGAAAATCATCCATCTGTATCTTTTCGCCGTCAGCGCGCTTCGTAAACCCTCCCGCGGCGCTGATGAGATCCCCGACAAGGGATCCTTCGGAAAGATAATATATCCCGGGGTTCAGGACTTCGCCCGAGACGGAACAGGCTATTTTAGGCGGCGCTTTGGGCCGGGGGGAGACGATAGCGGGCGGGTTTTTGGGCGAACGGACAAATTCCAATTTCTGCCACAGCAGGCCCGCCACGGCGACAGCCAGAAGAAGAAAAAGAAATTTCTTTTTGCTCATTTTTCAAAACACCCCAAAAAAGAGAAAATTAAGGACGTCCCCTTTTTCTACTTTTTCTAAAGAACGGCGCATACACGCCGCCTTCGCGTTTTATGTTCCCGGCACTATGTCTTTAAAGCTTTTTCTATTTCCGTGAGCGTGAGCTTTATTTCGGGTGAATCTTTGAATTTGTCTCTCGCGGCGGAGATCCTGTTTCCGGCGGCTGTCACTATTTGTTTATTCTGGGAATGGCACTGCTCAAGGCGGTCCAAAAGCAAGTTCACCGCGTCAACCAGTGACCCCAGCTCGTCGCCCTTTCTTATTTTCACTCTCATGGAATAACTGTCTTCGCCGCCGGTGAGTATCTCTCCTATGTCCTTTTCAAGCCTGTAAACGGGCCCGAGTATCCTGTTGGAAACGAGTATGCTCACCGCCACGCCTATGATCAACAGAAGCACAAGCTGGCCGATGAGCGTCTGAGAAAGATTCTTCAGAAGAGCGTCCAGCTCCGGACCCCGGGGAACATACATATCAATATAATTCACGAGCGCCTGATATGTTATAAGACAGGTGCCGGCCACAAGGAGCATGGAAAAACCCTGCAGGGCGGCGAGTTTAAACTGGAGTTCTTTTTTTATCAGAAGCCTCCGGCGGACATATTGTTTCATAAATCCCTCCCTAATCGCGGACTATCTCAATGGGAACCGTCCCCATTGACCTTTACGCTAACTATCTTTTTTTATTTTTCAGTTCGGAACCCGGCTCGTCCGGGCCCAGCTCGCTGTCATTAACGCGAAGATCCTCGCTGATGTTCATGACCTCGGACTTATTTTTTTGCAGTATCTCATTTTTGAGCGGGCACTCGTCAAGAAAATCGCAGCCGCCGCAGTATCTATTGATCGCCGGAGGGAACAGCTTATCCGCCTCATCCGAAGGCAGTGACGCGGCCTCTCCGGTATTCCTCAGAATGCCCTCTCCCAGACGGTCTATCAGTTCAAGCATATTCTTGTAATCCTCATCCGTGCGGCTCGTGCGGATTATCTTGTTAAAACGGAAGAAAACCAGAGCCGCTTCCTTTATTTTTATGCCGAAATACTTCTCGCACACCCAGCTGTACATGGTAAGCTGCAGGTCATTATCCACCTCTTCCTGAGTCCTGAGAAGAGGATCGGTTTTATAATCGTAAATACTGTATGTGCCGTCGGCATTGGACTCTATCCTGTCAATAAAACCAACAAGGAGATGTCCCGCGCCTATACGGGGGCCCTGGACAGGCGCTTCAAAATAAGGCTCGGTTTTCCAGGCTTTTTTCCACTGCCCTTTCACGTGCTCCTCATAATAGTTCTTCATCCATTCCAGGCCGTTTTCAAAAAAAGCCTGCTCCTGCTCGTCGGATTCATAACCGCCGCCCTCCCAGTTGTTCCGGTAGCTTTCCAGCAGGAATTTGAGGGAAGGTTCGCCGAGGCCGTCATAAGAATAAAGATCCTCCATCGCCTTATGCACCGAGAGCCCTATTGAGAAGAAATGACGGGGCTTCGTCGCTATTTTGTCCACATATATCCTTTTGTAATTCCTCGGGCAGTTCTTATACAGCGAGAATTTGGAATATGACATGGCCAGCCGCTTGCTTTCCAGCACCCTCTTATATATGCGCGGGTCAGGGAGAAGTTTTCTCGCCGGGCAAACCGGCGCGTATTCGCACCACGAACACAGCGGGCCCTGCTGGGGAGTGAAATAGCCCAGCTTTATTTTTTTAACCGTCTCGCCGACGGTCTTCTCGCAGTCGGCTATATCTTTCTCCGTAGGCTCCACGGCGATCTTCACTCCGTGGTAAAGGTTATAGACGGAATATGAGCCCAATTTCCCTCCCCAGCGCTGGCGCGCCACGGAGTAATTGATGACACTCTGGATATCAGATCTCAGTGAAGCCTCGTTCTGGAACCTCTTGCCCGTCTTGAACTGCACGATCTCGATCTTCCCTTCCGGATTTCTGGACACCTGTCCGTAGCGGACGTTAAAAAGATAACCCGCGAATTTTCCGGAGACATTTTCCTTCACCGCGATTATCCTGTTCCTGAAAAAGCGGTTTTTGTTCACATAATCAATGAGCATTCTCAAACCCGCCAGCCAGAAAGTGTCTTCCTGCTGGGAAGACGCGTAGCCCTGACTCTTCCAGCAGTTCTTGAGTATCTCAAAAAGCTCTTTGTCGTCGAGGTCCGCTATGGCGCCCGAATGCATGACTTCAACCGCGTCCTGCAAACTGTTAGCGAAAGACAGGTAATGGGAAGACGCGTAACTTTTTTTAGCCGAAAGATACTGATACTGATATTTCTTCGGACAGGCGAGATAAGCGCTGATCTTGCCCGCGGAAAGAGTGCCGGCGCCGGTAAAAAAAGCCGCTATCTTCCTGAATAATTTTTTAATTCTCATTCTTTCGCCGCCTTTATCGTCTTCCCGTCGGATATCAGCTTTATCCTGTCGCATTCATCCGTTCTGAAATATTTAATATGCATCATATCAAAGAAAGCCAGCATTTTTGAATTCGGGTATTCTTCTTTATTCCCGAGGCCCGAGGAAACGAGACATATTGACGGAGCGGCGGTTTCCATAAAGGACAGCGAGAATGTCTGCCCCGAACAGAAATTCGGCGTCACCAGGACATCGGATTTGAGACTCTGATAGGCCGCCGTGTGGTCGAGCGCCGACAAACCGGCGTTGCCCGCGTATATCACGGCGGTGTTGCCGTAGACAAATCTCAATATCATTGAAGCGTTGTTATCAAAATTCTCAAAACCCGAATAATCTATAAGAGGGCTCAAAACCTGCACGGTCATATCCTTCTCAGTGTAAATAACATCCCCCGCCGCGACATTTTTCAGCAACCCCGATTTCTGCGCCTTCTCCGTTATATTCCTGTATGTTATGAAGCGCGGCCCGGGAAAATAAACGCCCGATGCCAGGACTTTTTTAACGGGAAAACCCTCCTCGAACATCGACACCGCCCCGCCGCAGAAATTCTCAGCCGGCGATGTCAGTATGAGATAGTCAAGAGATTTTATGTTACGACGCTCGAGATATTTTTTAATAGCGGTTTTCCACACATCTTTGCCCTCCATAAGGCAGAAATCAGCGGCTTTTTCCGGCGTTGAGGGAACGGGGGGGCCAGCGTCCACAAGTATGCTTTTTCCCGACGGGGTGATGAACAGCATGCTGTAACCGTGCCCGACATTGAACAAAAGCACTTCCGCCAGAGCCGCGTCTTTTTTAACATCTGGAGCCGAAGGAGTCTTCAAGATCACCCACAGGGTAAGCGCCGCAGCCAGCACCGCAAAAAAAACAGCGAAGGGATGTATGACCATAGACGCTGATTTAAGTTTCGCGAAAGCCCTGTCCTGCTCTTTTCTGTGCTTTTTATATTCGGCTATGAATTTCATAAGAATTTCTTCAGCACTCTTCCTATAAGCCCAGGGCCGCCGCCTTTTTCAAATGACGACGGCAGAAATTCCTCGAGCGGCGATGCCTCCGTCTCAAAAGGCTTCTTCCAGTATAATTTGGGCGCTCTTTTAAGCGGCCTGGTCAAAAAAAGGCCTTTGGCCGCGCGGGCCGCTATCTTGTAAAAGATCATTTTCATTCCCGCGGGATAGGTATAATTCTCAAAGGCCGGCACAAAAACAAAATCAAACTGATATGCTTTTGAATAATATTCCGGCACCAGTTTGACCGCGCGCTGGGACCTCTCTTTCATTTTCCGCAGATCACCTATCAGAATATCGTTCCTGTCTTTAATGGCGTCATAGGGTCCGAAACGCCTGAGCTGTTTTTCAAACCAGAAGCATGAAGCAGAAAACTGTTTCGGGGTAAAATTCTTCTTCAGCACCTCCAGGGCGGGCGCGGTGATGTTTTTTTCCAGAAGGCCCGCCGCCGCCTCAGCCAGCGGGATGATCAGCCCGGCGCCGGGATATTCCATACAGTCAAGGCCGTACTTTACGGCCAGAGGGGAGAATTTCTGCGGAAAATCATATCTCTCATACACCACGCCTATGTCCGGGGCTTTGCCGCCGCGGGCGACGATCTGTTTCATCTGAAAAGCTATGAACTCCATCTCGTCGTCTTCGTCATCCGCGTCATACCGGACGAACGCCTCGTCGGCGACTCCGGAAGATGAAACGATCTGCCTGCCGGACATGTTAGACAGGCATTCTATCACCGTCGGGCTGTGCCTGTAATCATCGTCGGAGACAAACACTTCCGACGGTTCGCCCATTTCAATATCACGCGGCTTGTAAAACGCCAGCGAGAAATCGCCGGCGGCGGTTAATATGCCGTCTTTTGAAAAAAGCTTCAGGATCGGCCATTCTCCGGGCAGAAACCTCTCGGCGTCGTCAACAAGCACCCTGCTGTATCCGGAAAAATGCCGCAGAAAAAAATCCCTGTCAAAAGCGTAAAACCTTTTTATGAGATCGCCCATCCCCACCCTGTCAAAAAGCTGGCGGCCTTCCAGCGCCACCTCGTAAGAGCGGAAGATCTCCTCAACATCCTCTCTCAGGTCCTCCGGCACCGAAGAAAGCGACGAGGTGAGCTTGCGGTTCAGAACCATCCAGAAATACACTTTTCTGTTTATGCCGTTGCGGATGCCGCTTAGGATTTCCATCCACTTTGACGAATACGCAAAATCCTCTATCATTCCAAGCCGCACAAGCAGGGACTGTCCGAAAGAGGTGTCTTTCAGCGCATCCTGCAGAAAAAGGCTGGCCGTGGCGAATTTTATCTTCTCAAACGCGTCCTTTTTTTCGGGAAGCAGCGCCGAGAGTTTCGCCCTTATCTCCTCCGGCTGATTCTCAAAGGACACAAGGAATAATATTTTCTCCGGCACTACGCCGGATAACACATCCAGCGCCGTGAGGCGCGCGAGCGTTTCCGTTGATCCGGCGCCTGCGGCAATATCGGCGAATGTTATTTTATTGAGAAGCGCGGAAAAAACAATTCCCGCCTGAGGCAGGCTCAGGCCCTGGAGCGCTTTTGAAACGAGCGTCCAATCTTCTTCCGGAATGCCCAATGAATCAAAATGAGATATTACCTGCTCTGGCGCCGGACACGCCGAAAAAAGCGTGGGCAGTTCATGCTGCAGTTCAAAATTCAATTCGTTAAAATTCATAAACTTTTAGTTCCAGCGCGCGAAACAGCATAAAGAACAGCAGACGGCATCCGTAGCGGGCCATATGAGTGAGGGGTTTTGCCCCGTGCTCCGAGCGAATTGGCAGCGAACCGCATACGTGAGCGGCCGTCTATGGGTGCCGGCCGCTGTGATTGTTTACGGGTATTAGAACACATCAAGGGAATCCTCATTGGACGCGGCGCCCTCCTGAGCGTCATCCAGTTTTTTCACGCTCGTCCAGGTGAAGGCCTTGCCGTCAGAAGTTATTTCAACGGCGCCGTATTTATCCGTTCGCAGGGCCTTCGCACCCATCTCTTTCGCTTTATTTTCGGTCAAGAGTATATCCGAATCGGAAAAACTCCAATCCTTCTGATAGGAATAAGGCAGCACCACCAGAGAGGGGCTCGCCGCCTCAAACCACTCGCCGAGGCAGGCATCCATGTGCCCGTGATAAGGGGCTATGAGCACATCGCATTTCAAATCCAGGTTTTTATCCTTCAGCATCTCATATTCCGCGTCATTCATTATGTCCGAGGGCATGATCATGACGAAATCACCGTATTTTATTTTCAGCGCTATTGAGTTGTTGGCGAGATCGTCATT
>VMTH01000180.1 GCA_013791745.1 Candidatus Omnitrophota bacterium | reverse complement strand
TTTTTCAAGCAGCCCGTCAGGGAAATAGAACCGCTGATAGCGAAAGTTCTGATGTTTCAGCTGATGGAAATAGAGCAGCTGCATAACATGAAGCGCATACAGGTTGTCAGGTCTTTCGTGGAGCTGATAAAGGAACACCACCTTAAAATAGCCGGCTTTTATACGGCGCAGTGCCTGGGCAGGGCCATAGACCATGAATTGAACAAATTCACCGCCGCCAATTTCGCCAACCTTGAATTTCTGACGATTCTTTTTGACATCTATTTCATGCTGGAGGTAAGGGCGAAAGAAAACATATATCACAATGTCCTTTTCAGGTTCATGAAAAGCGGAAAATTCCTTGAAGCCGGGCCCGAGCAGAAACAGCATGCGCTCGCCATCTGTGTGCGTTTCCGCATAGACCCCGATATACTGAAATAGTTACTGTGGCCGGGAAAACAAAAATTTGACTAAGACGGGATTATGTTTTAGAATTATGATTCGGAAGAGATAAAATACAGGGAGGAAGGATGACTGACTACAAAACACTCGGACTGGTGAACACGAGGGAACTTTTTAAGAAAGCTGTCGGCGGAGGTTACGCCATACCGGCTTACAATTTCAACAACATGGAGCAGCTCCAGGCGATAATAAACGGCTGCGCCGAGAGCCGTTCGCCGGTGATACTCCAGGTTTCCAGCGGAGCGAGAAAATACGCGAACCAGACGATGCTCAGATATATGGCCCAGGGGGCGGTTGCCATGGCCAGGGAAGACCTGAAGAGCGATATACCGATAGTCCTTCATCTAGACCACGGCGACACTTACGAGCTGTGTGTTTCCTGCATTGAGAGCGGTTTCTCTTCCGTTATGATAGACGGTTCCTCCCATTCCTACGACGAGAATGTGGCCCTCACGAAGAAAGTGGTGGAATACGCGCACAAGTACGACGTGACGGTGGAAGGCGAACTCGGGGTGCTGGCGGGAATAGAGGACGATGTGAAATCCGAGACCTCCAACTACACGAAACCCGAAGAGGTGGAGGATTTCGTGAAAAAGACTGGCGTTGACAGCCTCGCTATCTCCATAGGCACTTCTCACGGGGCCTATAAATTCAAGCTCGCTGGCGGCGAGAAGCCGCCGCCCCTCAGATTTGATATTCTGGAGGAGATAGAAAAACGGATACCCGGTTTTCCGATAGTGCTTCACGGATCTTCATCGGTGCCTGCCGAATTCGTGGAAATGTGCAACAAATACGGCGGAAAACTTGATAACGCCGTGGGCGTGCCCGAAGAGCAGCTGCGCAAGGCGGCCAAATCGGCGGTCTGCAAAATAAATATAGACACCGACGGGCGCCTCGTTATGACGGCGAAGATAAGGCAGGTTTTCGCGGAAAAGCCTGCTGAATTCGATCCCCGTAAATATCTCGGCCCGGCCAGGGACGCCCTTAAAGACCTGATAGCTCACAAGAACAGAGAAGTGCTCGGCAGCGCCGATAAAGCCTGATCTGTGCGTCGAGCCGGATCATTTTTCCTGCGTTTGATCATCAGCGCGGGAATATTCATGTATGTGATAACGGCCACCGGGGGCGTTACAGAGGGGCATTTTCTTTCACGGTTCTGGGCGAGTTTCTCTTCGCTAATAAGTAAATTCGCGTCGCTCCCGGCCCCTGTCCTGATCTCGTCAGCCGGCCTTTATGTGATTGTGCTGCTGATAATCACGCTCAGGTGGAGAATTCTGCTGCTGGACCGAGGCTTCAGCGTCTCATACAAAAACACATTAAAATATGTTCTGATAGGTCATCTGTTCAACAATGTCATGCCTTCAACTCTCGGCGGTGATTTTGTGAAGGCCTTCTATGTCCATCGCGACGCGGCGGGCTCAAAGAAAACGGCGGTGTTCACGATTTTTATGGACAGGATCATAGGCGCGGGGGCAACGCTGATCACTATTTTTGCGGGGGCGCTTTATCTCCAGGCGAGGGAACCGTCATTGAGGGTTATTGTTTACGCCCTTGCCGCACTTGCCGTTCTCGGGGCCGCCGCGATGGTCGTGTTTGACGAAAAATACCTTGAAAAACTAAGTTTTTACAGGAAACTCCCAAAAGAGCACGTTCTGCGGAAACTGCATTACGCTTTTTTTTATTATAAAAAAGCCGGCAGAAAAGCTTTTTGCCAGGCTATGGCGATTTCGCTCCTTGTGCAGTTGAGTGCCATAACAATGGGTTATATCGTTATGTCAAGTTTTGTCTCAAAATCCTTGTCTTACTGGTATTTTGTCTGCATTATCCCTGTCGCAAACATGATACAGGGCCTGCCGATATCCTTTGCGGGCTGGGGAGTGGGCGAGGCGGCCTACAGCGTTCTTTTTAAGATGATCTCCGTAACGAGCGATGCGGCCGTGGGCACTTCGGTTTCGCTCAAGCTCATTGTCCTTCTGGTGGCTCTGGCACTGGGATTGCCCGTATATATGAGCAACAAAAAAACGGAGATCGTCCATTCGGAAGTCTGAAGCTCTGTTTCCGTTAGGGAATTTTTGACACTTGGCGTCAAAATTTGTACGATTAGTGTCGGTAATTGTGTTAAATAAATTGAAATTCGGGAGGCTAAATGGCGAACAAATTTAAGAATGTTGCTATAACAGGAGAACCCGCCTCGGGCAAAACACAGCTCTGCGAGGCCATACTGCACAAAGCGGGCGTATCAAACAGGCTGAACCTCGTGGAGAAAGGGCAAAGCGTTTTTGATTCGCAGAGCGACGAAAAAGAAAGACAGCTCTCCATAGACATGGCTCTCGGATATTTCGAGAGAGACGCCGTCAAAGTCAATATAATAGACACGCCCGGCTACGCGGATTTCATAGGCGAGCTGATCGGGGGAATTTTCGCGTCTGATTTTGTCCTTATACTTCTTGACGCCGAAAAGCCCATGTCCGCATCTTCCCTAAAAGCTTATTCCTTAGCCAAAAAATACGGCAAACCGGCGGCTTTTTTCATAAACGCGATGCATAAGGATAACGCCGATTTTGATAAACGCTTCACGGAGATAAAAGACAGGATCACAATAAACGCCGCGCCGTTTTATATCGCCGGAAAAGAGAAAAAACTGGATGTCCTTAATGACGAAAGCGATTCTCCTCACAGGGAGGCGCTGATGGAGTCCATCGCTTCTTCCGACGACGCTCTGCTGGAAAAATATCTCGCCGAAGGGAGCATCTCAAAAGAAGATATAGCCGCGCCGCTCATGAAGGGGATAGCGTCCGGAGCGATAGTTCCGGTTCTAAGCGGAGACGCCATAACGGAAGACGGCGTTGACAGCCTTATGAATTTTCTGCTGAAATACGCGCCTGAGGCAGCCTGCGATATATCCAAACCCGCGCTGGCTCAGGTGTTCAAGATCTCATCGCAGGGGCACACGGGGGAAGTCGCTTACGCCAAAATCATTGAAGGGAAATTCGCTCAGGGCAACAGCTTCTACAATGTTTCCAGGAACAATTCCTTCAGGCTGACCCAGATAAACGCCCTGCAGGGATCGGATAAGCAGCCGGTTAGTGAGGCCGCGGCCGGGGATATCGTCGGTTTTATCAAGCTCAAAGACGTGTTCGCCGGCGACACCCTCGCCGAGTCAAAGAACGCCCCTGCGCGGGCTTTCGTTGAGTTCCCGCAGCCGATCTATTCGGTTTCCGTCAAATCAAAAACACCCGGCGCCGAGGAAAAGATAGCCACATCCCTGGCGTCCACAAGAAAAGATAATCCCATTGTCCGTTTCGGTTTTAACGCCGAGACGAAAGAGATGGTGCTCTCGGGCATGGGCAACATACAGATGGATGTTTTCGCTAAAAGGATATTGACGAATTTCAATACCGAGATCGCGCTCGGACCGACCAGGATACCGTATAAAGAAACCATAAGCATCCCTTCCGACGCCGAGGGAAAACACAAGAAACAGAGCGGCGGCCACGGCCAGTTCGGGAGATGCGTTCTGAAATATGAACCTCTTGAAAGAGGCGCGGGTTTTGAATTCGTCAATAAGATAGTCGGCGGCGCTATTCCCGGCAATTATATTCCCGCGATAGAAAAAGGCCTGATCGCGGCGATGGAAAAAGGCGTGACAGCCGGCTATCCCATGGTGGATGTCAGGGCCACGCTCTATGACGGCTCCTATCACGAAGTGGATTCTTCCAATCTTTCCTTTGAGATCGCCGCGTCTATATCGCTGAGAAACGCCATGGCTAAAGCCAGGCCCATAGTGCTGGAGCCCATCATGTTCCTTGAGATCATGTTTCCCGAAGAATTCACGGGCGCCATTTCGGGAGATCTGACCTCACGCCGCGGGCGGATCAGCACTTTTGAGAAAAACGGCGGTATGCAGATAATAAAAGCGGAAGTGCCTCAGTCGGAGATCAGCACCTATGTCAATGAGCTGCGTTCAATGACGAAAGGCCAGGGTGAGTTCACGACAAAGTTTTCCCACTACGAGCCGGCGCCAGCCAATGTCATGAGCGCTCTTGTGGACAAACACAATAAGGAGCAGGCCGAGGGAAGATAAGCTTCCTCAAACTGGCATCAGCGGCTTAATAACGGAGAAATAAATGAGCGGACATTCAAAATGGGCGGGGATCAAGCACAAAAAAGCGATCATTGACTCTAAGAAGGGAAAAATTTTCTCAAAAATAGTGAGAGAACTGAGTGTCGCCTGCAAAGAAGGCGGCGCTAATCCCGACGACAATCCGCGCCTGCGGCTCGTTATACAGAAAGCCAAACAGTTCAATATGCCCGCCGATAACATAAAAAGAGCCCTGGCAAAGAGCGCGGATTCGTCTGTGAATTACGAAACTGTCCGTTATGAAGGCTACGGGCCGGGAGGCGTGGCCGTCATGGTGGACGCGCAGACGGATAACAGGAACAGGACGACCCAGGAAATAAAAAATATTTTTTCCTCCCAAGGGGGTAATTTCGGAGAAGTCGGCTGTGTCGGATGGATGTTCGCCAAAAAAGGCTGCATACTCGCTTCGGCAAAAGCCGGCGAGGAAAAGATCATGGAAGCCGTCATATCGGCCGGTGCCGACGATATAAAGGAAACGGAGGGCGGTTTTGAGATCTTGACCTCTCCCGACGATTTTGAAAAAGTGACAGAAGCCATCAGGGCCGCCGGAATAGAGATCCTGTCAGCGGATGTTTCAAACTTAGCTCAGACAAATGTCTCTCTGTCGGGCGAGAAGGCGCGCGCGGTGCTGCGCATGATGGATGAGCTGGAAAATCATGACGATGTGGTCGACACGAGCGCTAATTTTGACATTGACGACAGCGAGATCGAGAAGTTCTCAAATGCCATTTAAGAAAATGAGAGTTCTCGGCATCGATCCCGGCACATATAAAACCGGATGGGGATTTATAGAAGGCTCCCGCGCGGGTTTTTCATGCCGTGAATGGGGCGTGATACAGGCGTCAAAAACGCTGTCTCTGCCGGAACGGCTGGCTTTTATCTACGACGGTATAGACAGCGCGAGAGATAAATACAGTCCCGATGTCATTGTCTGCGAAGACCCTTTTCTGAACAAGGATGTCAGGGCGGCTCTCAACATAGGCCGCGCCTGGGCGATGGCGGCGCTGAACGCGGCCAAAAACGCTTTGCCTTTCAGCACATATTCCCCCACGGAGATCAAAAAATCCGTCACGGGTTACGGGCGCGCCGCGAAAGAGCAGATGAATTCTCAGATACGCGTTCTCATGGGCATAAAAGAGGAAGTGCCGGAAGACGCGGGAGACGCTCTTTCATGCGCCTACTGCTATCTCACGGATATGAGAAATTACGCGCAGGGCCTCGTGGAGAGCGTCGTATGATAGCATTGCTCAAAGGAATACTTGTTGAAAAGAGCGCAAGTGTCGTGATAGCGGTCTCCGGTCTTGGTTTTGAACTTTTCATGACGGATGAGGCAAAAACGGCTCTGCCGGATCCCGGCGAGGAATGCCTTGTTTACACCCACATGAAATACAACAGGGATGAGCTCCCTCAGCTTTACGGTTTTATGAAAAAAGAAGAGCGGGATATTTTCAAGCTCCTGATCTCGGTTTCAGGCGTCGGGCCGAAAGTGTCCATCGCTCTCCTCAATGTTTATACTCCGTCACAGATAGTGTCGTCTATTATCTCAGGCGACGCTAAAGCTCTATCCGCCGTGGCGGGTCTCGGCGAGAAAGGGGCGAAAAGGATAATAGTGGACCTCAAGGACAAGGTCAGGAAACTTGAGATAGAAGATGACGGGGTCATTATCAGGGGGGATTTTTCAGACGCGGCGGCGGCTCTTACGGCCATGGGTTGGCCGTTCCATATTGCCCGCGGCGCCGTGGAAGATGTGATGAAGAAAAATGACTCCGCGATGCAGGTTCAGGATATAATAAAAGCGGCTCTGGCGAAACTGGATAAAAGAAAATGAAAACGACAAAACACACGGGCCCCGGGATTTTTGTGCTGAGTTCACCTTCGGGCGGCGGTAAAACGACGCTCGTGAAATTCATGAAAAAGAAATTCCCCGATATAATATACTCCGTTTCAACGACGAGCCGGAAACCCCGGCCGGGCGACAAGAACGGCCGCGATTACACTTTCATAACGCCCGCGGCTTTCAGGAAAGGCATAAAGGAGAACAAATTCGTGGAATGGGCGACCGTTCACGGCAATTACTACGGCACGCCTGAGTCGAACATAAAAAACGCGCTCAAAAAAGGCAGAAGCGTTCTTCTGGATCTTGATGTGAAGGGTGCCATGCAGGTGAAAAAATTATTCCCCGAAGCCGTGCTGATATTCATAACGGCGCCGGGAATAAAAGAATTGCGCCGGCGCATTATAAGCCGGGGACAGGATGACATGGAAGCGATAAGAAGGCGGCTCAAAAACGCCAGGGAAGAACTGCGTAAGATAAAGTATTTTGATTTCCTGATAATGAACGAAGATATCAGAGATGCGCAAAAGTACATGGCGGCTATCTATAAAGCTGAACTTTGCAGAATAAAAAACGGAGGAAGAATATGAAAGATGTGAAAATTGACAAGTTGAAAAAGAAACTCATGGACGATGTCGACGCGCCCTATGTTATGCTGAATGAGGCGTTCGATCTCTTTAATAAGAAATGGTCGGCTGCTCAGAAATCCAGCCCTCTCGACAGAAAGGATATGGACGACCTGATTCTGGAGGCTCTGGATGAGGCCATCCCGGACAAAAAGTAAAAACATCCTTCTGGGAGTCTGCTCTTCCGCGGCCTGCTTCAAGGCGCTCACCCTGGCGAGTGCTCTTGTGAAGAAAGGGCATGCCGTTAAAACGGTTTTAAGCCCCTCGGCAGCCAAACTGATATCGCCGCAGCTTTTTGGAGCCGTGACAAAAAACGAGGCTTTTTCGGAGCAGTTCAATCCGTCATTAGTTTCCGGCGACGGGCATATATCCCTTTCGGACTGGGCGGATTTCTATGTCATAGCCCCCGCTACGGCCAACACCATAGGCAAACTCGCGTCGGGAATATGCGACAACCTTCTTCTGACGCTCGCCGTATCGCGCAGGGGTGCGCTCTTTATAGCCCCGGCCATGGAGAGCAGGATGTGGCAAAACGGCTTTGTCGGCGAAAATGTTTCAAAGCTGAAAAAGTCCGGCGTAAAGTTCATAGGTCCCGTCACGGGGCGGCTTGCCAGCGGCTCCACGGGGCCGGGAAGGATGAGCGAAGCCGAAGATATAATCAAGAAACTTCCTCTGTGAAACGGATCCTCATAACAGCCGGCCCCACGAGGGAATATTTTGACACGGTTAGGTTCATAAGCAATTCCTCAAGCGGTTCCCAGGCCTCGGCCATCGCCGAAGCGTTTTTAAGGCGTCATTGCGAGGTGAGGATAATAAGCGGACCGGTGGGGCTGGCATATCCCCGGGGCTGTGATGTTATCGGCGTGGCGGGTGTTCGCGATATGCTCGACCGGGCGCGCGAAAATATGAGATGGGCTGATTTTATGGTTTTCGCCGCGGCTCCATGCGATCTGATGCCCTCGAAACGATGTGAAAAAAAACTCAAAAAGAAAAAGTCCTCTCCGCCCGCACTCGTGTTCTCGCCTGACATAGCCCTTTCGCTGAACAGTCTCAAAACCGCTCCGCCTTCGGCGGGTTTTGACCTTGAAGACGATCTGGACATGGACGAGGCGATAGATAAAATGCGGCGCAAAAAATTTGACATCATCGTTCAGAACACTCTTCCCGCGATCGCCTCGTCACGCACGACGGGATATATGCTTTCAAAATCTGACGCTCTTCTTTTCAGCGATATAAGCAAAAAAGATCTGGCCGGGATTCTCTGCGAAAAAATATGGCGAATCATAAACTGAAGAAAATACTGACACAGATGAGGGATATAGGCATAAACGAGGTGCCGTCATCGTATCTCTCCCTGATCTCTCCCTCGGAGAGCGCGCAAAAAAAAACGCCCCAAAAAAGTCCCGCGTCGGCCGGGCGTTCCGATTCAGAAAAATTAAGGACGTCCCATTTTTCCTCGCTTGAAAAAGTAAAAGCGGAATATGCCGATTGTAAGATGTGCCCGCTCGCAAAGAGCAGGCTCCGTCTTGTTTTCGGCGAGGGATCAGCCCGCGCGAGGCTCATGTTCATCGGGGAAGGTCCCGGCTTTACGGAAGATCACCTCGGACGGCCCTTCGTCGGCCGAAGCGGCAACCTTCTGACGGACATCATAACGAGAGGCATGAAAATGAAAAGGGAAGATGTTTATATCGCCAACATCGTAAAATGTCACCCGATGAAGGATCCCTCAGATCCCGAGAAACACTCAAATGACAGGCCGCCGTCGCCGGAGGAAGTGTCCAAATGCATGCCCATACTCCTTAAGCAGATTGACGCCATAAGGCCGGAGGTGATATGCACGCTGGGCTCGCCGGCGGCTAAAATAATGCTGAACAAAAAAGACGGCATTTCAAACCTCAGGGGTAAGATCTTTGATATCCGCCCTTTGCCGGATGACCCGGATTACGGGGTGAAACTCGTGCCGACATTCCATCCCGCCTATCTTCTGCGCAATCCCCCCGCGAAAAAACCAGCGTGGGAAGACATCAAAGTGGTTATGGGCCTTCTAAAAAAATAGACTATGGCGGAATCCGTCGAGACGGGAAAATCCTATTCTATAAAAGTCTGCCTGCCCATCCCGGTGAAAGGCGCCTTTGATTATCTCTCGGCTGAGCCCGTTCCCGCCGGCTGCCGCGTGATGGTGCCTTTCGGAAACAGGAAGATCATGGCTTACTGCGTGGGGGATGCGCAAGATAGCTCAAACCCCAGATTAAAAAAAGTAATCAAAAAAATAGACGACTCGCCCCTCATCAGCGGCGAAATGCTCTCTCTGTCGCTGTGGATGGAAAAAAGATATTTCACTTCCCGCGGCATGGCTTTGAAAGCGATATTGCCGACGGAGCTCAAGGGAAGGGCGCGGGATTTCAAAGTCTCCGGAGTGCTCCCGTTTACGGCGGATTTGAGGAAGGATCTTCCCGATATGCCGGAATCGGCGGGAAATGTCTATGTTTCAGGCAGCGGCGAATTCCAGAAAAGTTTTCTGAGAAGAGAAATGGAAAAAACGATATCAGCCGGAGGCAGGGTGATATTTCTGGTGCCTGTCATGAGCGAAGCCGCCGCTTTTGAGGATATTCTCGGCGGTTTCCGCGCGGAGCGCTTCGGTTCGGATATTCTGCCGTCGCACAGGTACCGGATGCTGTGTGATTTCAGGGACGGGAATCTGGATGTTATAATCGGCACCCGCAGCGCCGTTTTTGCGCCCCTCGGCGAAAAGGGCCTGATAATAATGACGGGAGCCCAGAAGAAAACTTACATAGAGGAACAGCATCCGCGTTACAGCGCGGAAGAGGTGGCGATGAAACGCGCCGGACTCTCTTCAGGGCGTTTTATCGCATCGGGCGGAGCTCTCACAGTGGAGCAGTTTTACAGGGTGAAGAAAGGCGAGGCCTGGGCGGTCTATGAAAAGAATGAAAATCCTGCCCGAAGGATTGTCTGCGATCTCCTTGAAGACAGCGTGAATTTCGGCGTTTCGGCCCAGTTGTTAAAAAACATAAAGAAAACGCTTGATGAAAAAAAACAGGTCTTGCTCTATTCTCCCCGCGGCGGCTGGGCCACATCCTATGTCTGCTCCGCCTGTAAATTTGTTATGAAATGCGAAAAATGCGACCGCAAACTCTGCGTGTCGGGCTTCAACCTTTATTGTTCCTCCTGCAAAAAGACTTTTCCTGTTCCGGAAAGATGCCCCCGTTGCAAAAGGAAGAAGATGAAAAACAGGGGTATCGGCAGGGGGCTTGTGGCCTCTTTTCTGCGCAAGCAGTTTCCGGGAAACAGAATAACGGCGGTGGACATCGATTCATCCCCTGCGGATAACAAGAGGGTTTATGAGAATTATGAGAAAGGACAGCTGGATGTGCTGATAAGCGGTCCGGGATTTGCCGCCGTGAGAGACTGGTCAAAGACGGGGCTCGCAGCCGTTATGGACGCGGATTTCCTGCTTTATGGCGATGACTGGGCCGCCGAGGAAAAAACCTATCTGTGGCTCAGCAGCCTTGCGGCTTTTTTCGCGTCCGGCAGGACGGACGCCCTTTTTCTGGCGCAGACTAAAATAGCGCCTGCGCTCGCGCGGGAGGCGCTCTCCGGCGATGAATCTTTTTATGAGAAACAGCTCGATGTGCGCAGAAAATTCGCTTTTCCGCCAGTTGCGAGGATATTGAAAATAAATATCTCCGGCCGCGCTACGGCCGAGGCGGCGCTCAAGATACGCGCTGACATAAAAGACAAAGTCCTGGAGATATCGCCCGAGGGGAAGGGCCTGTCAGCAAAGGGCGGCGTGGAAATACGGGTGAAGATCGAGCCCGATGCTCCTTTTGAGATAGAGCCGATGAGAGGAGCGGCTGTGACAATAGAGGAAGAACGATGAAAAATTCGGCGGCGATAATTATTATAGCTTTTGCGGCGCTGCTTTATTCGCTGAATATCAGAGAGGGCCAGATAGGCCATGTCAACGACGACGCCTATTACATAAACGCCGCCCGCTGGTTCGCGGGCGTGCAGAGCGAGCAGAAACAGCTCTCTTCAAGGTCTCTGGGTTTTTCTCTTCTGCTTGCACCGGTCGCCCGCGCGGCGGGGGAATCTCTTCTGCCTTTCCGTCTGGTGTCGCTGTTTTTCGCGCTGGCTTCTCTATGGCTGGTATGGCTGATTTTCAGAACGATGGCCTCCCCTGCAGTCTGTTTTTCTGTTCTTCTACTCGTGGCCTTCAATCACCTGAATCTTATTTTCAGCACAATGGTCATGAGCGAGGAGGCCTATCTTTTTTTCTCGCTCCTGGCTCTGTGGGTATTCGTCAGGCGCGAAAACAAGGGGTTTTCTTATGTCTGGGCACTTCTTCAGGCGCTGACCCTTGCAGCTCTTTCTTATATAAGGCCTGAGGGTTTTCTTCTGGCTTTTTCCGTTTTTGCCGTTCTTTTGATCTGGCGCAGATACAGGGACGCCCTTTACAGCGTTTTTTTCTTCATCCTTCTGATTTTGCCTCTTGTCACAAACAGCTTCGGCATAGGTTCAAGCCTGAATAAGTATGTGAACGAGCTTCTCTTTCCGGTGTTTTACGCGGGTCTTTGGACTGTCATAAAAACCGGTTTTATATATTTCCTGACAGAAATCTCCGCTGTGGCTTTTT
>VMTH01000179.1 GCA_013791745.1 Candidatus Omnitrophota bacterium | reverse complement strand
CGTATCTTGGTATGTTGGGGGTACCGTTTAAAAAATAATGGCTAAAACATGCAAAATGGAAATATCAAAAAGAGTGCAGAAGTTCCGTGTCAGGGAAAAGAACAGGTGTCTCAGATGCGGCCGCCCGAGAAGTTATTACCGTGATTTCGGTTTGTGCCGGCTTTGTTTCAGAGAGCTTGCCCACCGTGGCGAGATCCCGGGCATAAAGAAAGCCAGCTGGTAAAATGGTGAGCGAAGTCGAACCAAAAATGGTGAGTCCTTCGATTTCACTCAGGATACTGAGCTTGTTGAAGTACGAAGTCGAACCGAAAATGAGAAAATTAAAGGGAGTGTTAGAATGAGTCAGGATCCGATCGCTGATTTTTTGGCGGCTTTCAAAAATGGCTTGCTGAGAAATAAGACATATATAGATTTCCCCGCGTCCAAGATATTGGGAGATATTCTCAAGATCATGGAAAACAAGGGGTTTGTTGATAATTTTAAGAAGATCACTGACAGCAAACAGGGGTTCTTCAGAATATTCCCGAAATATGAAGGCAAAAAACCTGCCATGCGCGGAGCCGAGAGGGTGTCAAAGCTCAGCGGCAGAAAATATGCCGCGGTTAAAGATATTCCTGTTGTTTTTGAAGGGTACGGCATATGTATTATGTCTACATCCCGCGGGGTTATGGACGGAGAAGCTGCCCAAAAAGCAAATTGCGGAGGCGAGGTTATTTGTTACCTCTGGTGATATGAGCAGAATAGCAAAAGTCCCGGTTGTGATACCCAGTGGTGTGGAAGTGCAGCTGACCGACGGCGGCACATGCATAAAAGTCAAGGGCCCGAAGGGTGAGATGACCAAAAAATTCGCATCCGTGGTGAAGGTTGTCTCTGCCGACGGCAAACTCACTTTTGAAAAAACGGAAAACAGTAATTTCGGGAAGATGATGCTCGGTACAATCTCGTCCATAGTGCGCAGTATGGTAAAGGGCGTCCATGAAGGTTTTGAAAAAAAACTGAATATATTGGGTGTGGGTTACGGTTTTACTGTAAAAGGCCAGGAGCTTACGGTGGCCTGCGGTTATTCCAGTGATGTGATCTTTCAGCTGCCCAAAGAAGTGAAAGCCGTGGCCGTGAAGACGGCTTTGACATTGACCTCCTTTGATAAAGAGATACTCGGCAAAACAGCCGCGGAAATCCGCGCTCTTCGGCCGCCTGAGCCCTACAAAGGCAAAGGGATACGTTATGACGGCGAGATCGTCAGGAAGAAATCAGGGAAGTCCGCGGCCGGGTCAGGGGATGCAAAATGACAAAGAATATTAAAAAAATAAAAAGAGAACGCCGTCACGCGCATGTGGTGAAAAAGTTGAAAAAGGGCATTATAGACACCCTCCGCATTGTCGTGACCAAAAGCAACAGGAATGTGTTCGTCAGCCTCGTGGATGATATAAAGTTAAAAGTTATCACCGGCTGTGTCAAAAGTAAAAAAGAAGCCGGCTCCGCCGGAATGGAAATAGCTGAGAAAGCCAGGAAACTGGGAGTGGAGAAGATAGTGTTTGACAGGGCCGGATACAAATATCACGGCGTGATCAAAGCGGTAGCGGAGGGCGCCAGAAAAGGCGGCCTGAAGTTTTAGGAAGGCAAAATGAATTTTGTTCGCAAAAAAGAAGATGATCTGATACGAAAAACCGTGGATATATCCAGAGTGTCAAAGGTCGTGAAAGGCGGCAAAAGGATGTCTTTCACGGCTCTCTGTGTCGTCGGTGACGGCGCGGGAAAAGTCGGTGTGGCAAAACGCAAAGGCGCCGATGTGCGCATAGCGGTTGATAAGGCCAGTAAAAAAGCGCAGGAGAAAATGGTCAGGATAAATAAAGAGGGGTGTACTATTCCGCACACCATAACGGGCGTGCACTGCCGCAGCAAAGTGCTGCTGAAACCCGCCCGCCCGGGAACAGGCATCATTGCCAGCGCCCCCGTTCGCGCGCTGGTCGAAGCATGCGGTATAAGCGATATCCTGACAAAAAGCCTCGGCAGCAAGAATATAATGAATGTAACATACGCGGCGCTTGACGGTCTTGTCAATCTCAAGGTTTCCAAAAAAGAAATACCGGGCATGGATGAGTTTGCTTCGATCAAAGAATCTGAAACACCTGCCGCTCCCGCGCTATCGAGCGTTCCTGAGCGTAAATCCCGTCGAAGCGTGAAGAAGGAGAAATAATGGCATTTGTCAGTTTGCCTGCATACAGCGGCGCCACCAAAGTAAAAAAGAGACGAAGGGGTCATGTTCACGGCAGATACAACGGCCGCGGCCTTAAGGGCGAAAAATCGCGCGGAGGCCGGACTCATCTGCCTCTTCTTGAAGGCGGCCAGATGCCTCTTGTAAGGAGACTTCCTAAAAGAGGTTTTACAAACAGGCGATTTGCCGAAAAATGTGATATTTTGAATCTTTCCGTTCTTGACTCTAAATTTGATGTCGGCGCCGAAATCAGCGTTGAAGCTCTTGTGAAAAAAGGCATTGTCAAAGGCAAAAACAAAGTGAAATTGCTCGGTAACGGAAAACTAACAAAAAATTTCAAGGTGTTGTTGGAAAATATATCCGAGGGCGCCGCGAAAAAAATAACCGAAGCCGGCGGCACCGTCGCGAATCAGAAAAAAGCAGCTCAAAAAAAAAGTGAAAAGGCGCCCCCCGTCAACGCGAGTTCCTTAGCTCCCGTGCCTAAATGATCAATTCTTTCGGCGACATTTTTAAAGTCCAGGATCTTAAAAGGAAAATAGGTTTTACTTTTCTTATTCTCGCTGTTTACAGGGTAGGAACAACAGTGCCTCTTCCCGGCGTTAACGCCGCGGCTCTTCAGGCCTTTTTCGCGAGGCAGGAAGGCGTGCTCGGATTTTTGAATATGTTCTCCGGCGGCGCCATGGAGCGTCTTTCTATTTTCGCTCTGGGAATAATGCCTTACATAAACGCTTCAATTATTATGTCGCTGCTGCAGACGGCGATACCCTATCTTGAGAAACTTTCTAAAGAAGGCGCTCCGGGCAGGGAAAAGATAACGAGAATGACCCGCTACGCCACTCTCCTGATAGGTTCGGTGCAGGCCTTCGGACTCACATTCTGGATACAGAGCATGAAAGCCCCCGGCGGTGAAGCCGTTTTGATGTTCACCGGTTTCGGCTTCAGGCTTCTTCTGGTCGTCACCATGCTCACCGGCACAATGCTTGTCATGTGGCTCGGTGAGCAGATAACGGAATCCGGTATAGGAAACGGCATATCGCTGATAATATTCACGGGGATCGTCGCGGGTTTTCCGTCCGGCCTTAAAAACACTTATTCACTTCTCAGCACGGATGAGATATCGTTGTTCGCCCTCGCTCTCATCGGGGCTTTTATGCTCGCGATACTGGCTCTCACCGTTTTTATAGAAGAGGCCCAGCGCCGCATCCCGATACAGTACGCGCAGCGTGTCGTCGGGCGCAAGGTGTACGGCGGCCAGAGCACTTATCTGCCTCTGAAAGTGGAGTCTTCGGGAGTTATAGCGGTAATATTCGCTATGGCTTTTATGAGTTTTCCCCTGATGATAGGCCAGTTTTTCCCCGGTTCCGCGCTTTTTGAAAAGCTGCAGATATTCTTTTCTCCGGGCAACATCGTTTATATCATCGTTTACACGGTGCTGATCGTGGCGTTCTGTTATTTTTACACTCTTCTCACATTCGATCCGAAAAACATAGCAGACAACCTGAAAAAATCAGGCGGTTTTATACCCGGAGTCAGGCCGGGCGAGCAGACCGCGGAAAAGATAAAGACGGTGATGTACAGGATAATATTGATAGGCGCCCTTTTTGTGGTTTTCATAGCCATTGTGCCGATGATACTCAGGAATTTCAATATGCCTTTTTATTTCGGCGGGACGGCGCTCCTGATTATTGTGGGCGTGGCGCTTGACACAATGGGCCAGGTCGAGTCCCAGCTGATCATGAGGCATTACGACGGACTGCTCAAAAAGAGCCGTCTTAAAGGGAGATATTTCAACATAAAATGATTTGTATTTTTTTGGGAGCTCCCGGATCCGGTAAGGGCACGCAGGCCAAGAAGGTGTGCGCGGCGTTCGGGATGAAATATATAGGCACCGGAGAAATCCTGCGCGATAATGTCGCGTCCGGCACGGAGCTGGGAAAAAGAGTGAAGGCCACACTGGTTGCGGGGCACCTCGTCGATGATGAAACGATGATACAGATTATAGAGGAAAAAATAAAAAAAGAGGATTCTTTTCTTATGGACGGATTCCCGCGGACGGTGCCTCAGGCGGAAGCGCTGGACGGGCTTTTTGAAAAATACGGAAAAAAAGTAAACACCGTGATCTTTCTGGATGTTGACGCCGGGGAAGTGACAAAAAGGATCCTCGGAAGATTTTCCTGTCCTTCATGCGGGAAAGACTACAATGTGTACACAGATGATATAAAAGACAGGCTCTGCCCCTCGGACGGAGCGGATCTCATCCAGCGGAGTGACGACACGGAAGAAACGGTGAGGGAGAGAATAGAAGAGTACTCGCGCAAAACCGCTCCTCTTAAAGAATTTTACGAGAATAGGAAGAGTCTCATAAATGTCCGCGGCACGGGAAGCCCTTCCGAGATATTTGAACGGATAACGGAGGCATTAGATAATAAAAATTAAAACAGCTTCCGAGATCGACGGGATAAGAAAAAGCTGTAAACTATTGAAAAAAATGAGCGATATGATAAGAAAGCACATAACAGAGGGCCGGAAAACATCGGATCTGGCGGCCCTGGCGGAGGAATTCATATATTCCAATCAGGCAACGCCGGCGTTTACGTCCGAGGGTTTTCCCTCGTGCATATGCGTTTCCGTCAATGACGAGGTTGTCCACGGCATTCCGGGGGATTATGTGATCCAGAACG
The DNA here is from genome assembly GCA_013791745.1 of Candidatus Omnitrophota bacterium. Lineage (NCBI taxonomy): Bacteria > Pseudomonadati > Candidatus Omnitrophota > Candidatus Omnitrophota bacterium. Next base: position 5,131 of record VMTH01000179.1, on the reverse strand, counting down.
GTGATCTTGTCAGCGTTGACATGGGCCTTATCCTCAGCGGTTATTATTCGGATATGGCCGTGAGCGCTGTCGCGGGTAATGCCTCCTCTGTTGCCCAAAACCTAATGGATGTCGCGGAGCAGTCTCTCCGGAAGGGGATAGAGCAGTTTAAAGAGGGAAATCGTCTCGGCGATATATCGCACGCCATAGCGTCGTTTGCGGAAAAAAACGGTTTCTCTGTTGTCAGGCAGTTTACAGGCCACGGCATAGGGCTGGAGCTTCACGAGGAGCCGCAAATCCTGAACTACGGCCGCCCCGGCACAGGGCCTGAGCTCAAAAACGGCATGGTGTTCGCTATTGAGCCCATGATAAACGCCGGGAGCTGGGAAGTGAAAATAGATGATAACGGATGGACCGCGCGTACTTCTGACGGAAACCTTTCCGCCCATTTTGAGCACACGGTCGCGCTCCTTGACGGAGAACCTGAGGTTTTTACATCATGACAAAAGAAGAAAAAATAGAAATGAACGGGATGGTCGTTAAGGCACTGGGTAACGCTGTTTTTAAGGTGCAGCTTGACGAAGCTCACGAGGTGCTGGCACATATATCCGGAAAAATAAGAAGGCATTATATAAAAATTCTCCCGGGAGACAGGGTGAAGGTGGAGCTTTCGCCTTATGATCTCACCAAGGGAAGAATAGTTTTCAGGGAGAACGCGAACCGCAATCAGGGAGAGGATCAATGAAAGTTAAAGCATCGGTGAAACCTATCTGTAATAAGTGCAAGGTCGTCAAAAGAAAAGGCGTCGTGAGGGTTATATGCGAGAACCCCAAGCACAAGCAGAGGCAGGGCTGAAAGAAATACCGCTGGGGCGGTGACAGGGGGATATTGTATGGCAAGGATTTCAGGAATTGAATTACCGCTGAATAAAAAACTCGCGGTGGGTTTAAGCTATGTTTACGGCGTCGGCAAGACCACGGCCCTGGCTATAATTGAAGCGTCCGGCATTGACGCTTCCAAAAGAATAAAAGATCTGTCAGATGCGGAAGTGGCGAAGATCCAGAAAATAATAAACGAAAATTATCAGGTTGAAGGTGATTTGCGCCGGGAGGTGCAGGGCAACATCAAACAGCTCATGGAGATAGGATGTTACCGCGGCATCAGGCACAGAAAGGGCCTGCCCGTGCGCGGCCAGCGTACAAAGACCAACGCGCGCACGAGAAAGGGCAAAAAGAAAACCGTGATGGCGTCAAAAAAAGAAGCGCCGAAGAAGGGGTAATATAAATGGCTACAACAGCGACAAAGAAAAGAAAAATTCATGTGAAGGAAGGCAAGATTTATGTTCTGACCAGCTACAACAACACGATAGTGACGGTGACGGATATGAAAGGGAATGTTATCGCGTCATCATCCGCCGGAGCTAATGGTTTTAAGGGTGCCAGGAAAGGCACAACTTACGCTTCCGGGGTTGTGGCCGCAACCGCCTCGCAGAAAGCCAGAGAAATGGGGATGGAAAGAGTGGACGTTTTTGTAAACGGCCCCGGTTCCGGCAGGGAATCGGCTCTCAGATCCGTTCAGGGCGCTGGTATAAGGGTTTCTTCCGTGAGAGATATCACGCCCATCCCGCATAACGGATGCAGGCCGAAAAAAAAGAGAAGAGTGTAAGGGGGAATAGAGAATGTCAAAATATACGGGTCCTAAATGCAAACTCTGTAAAAAATACGGAGAGAAACTTTATTTAAAGGGAGACCGCTGCTGGTCGGATAAGTGCCCTGCGGGGAAAGAAACTCCCGCCGGCAAAGGCGGAACGAAAACTTTTCGGAAACAGAAATCCGAATACGCCATACATCTTCAGGAAAAACAGAAATCCAGAATACTGTTCGGGTTGGGGGAAAAACAGTTGAGAAAAGTGTTCAACGATGTGTCCCGCAAAAAAGGCATTAAAGGAGAAAATCTTCTCAGTGCCCTCAGCCGCCGTCTTGATAATGTGATTTACAGACTGACAATGACATCCAGCCTTCCGCAGGCCAGGCAGATCGTGGGTCACAGGTTTGTCAAGGTGAACGGGAGGGTGTGCAATATACCATCGCGGGAACTCAAAACCGGTGACAAGATCAGTTTTACCGAAAAAGGCAAAAAAATAGATTCTGTTAAAAAATCGCTGGAACACAGCGGGTCCAAAAATATACCGGATTGGCTGAAGCTGGAAAAAGATACGATGACGGGCTCAATTGACAGAGATATTACTTCTGAAGATTTGATTCAGGCAGGAATAGACCACCGTCTTATAGTAGAATTCTATTCAAGGTAAGGAGGAAAAATGAAAGAATTTATAATACCCGAAGGATATGTCCTGGACGAGGCGACGGCGACGGACAGCTACGGAAGTTTCACCATAGCGCCTTTTGAGAGGGGGTTCGGCTATACGCTGGGAAATTCGCTCAGGCGAATATTGCTTTCTTCCGTGGCGGGGGCCGCGGTCAGCGGTATAAAAATATCGGGGGTCCAGCACGAATTTTCCTCTGTTTTCGGCGTGAACGAGGATGTGGCGGAGATCGTACTCAACTTTAAAAAATTGAGGTTTTCAATGGCCAATGATGAAAAAGTTATTTTGACGCTTACAACTTCATCAAAAGGTCCGGTGACAGGCAAGGATATAGAACTGGTTTCCGGCGTTGAGCTGGCCAATCCGGATGTTTACCTTTTCACCCAGGATAAACCGAAGAAAATGACTGTTGACATAGAGGTCACAAAAGGGATAGGATTCGTGCCTGTTGAAGCCCGATCAGAGAGCGTTGATATGGGTTTTGTGCCGATGGACGCGGATTATTCTCCTGTAAAAAGGGTGTCCTACACGGTTGAGAACACGAGGGTCAAGAGAGTGACGAATTTTGACAAGCTGATACTTGAGATCAAAACGGACGGTACTGTTTCTCCCGAAGACGCGCTGAAAAAAAGTGCGGGCATCATGAGAAAATGCGCTGAAGTTTTTGTTAAGCCCGTCGAAGCTGAGGAAGAGTCCGGCGACGCTTCAACCGCAAAAAACACTGACGCCCTTGACCAGTCTATAGAGGTGCTGGGGGTTTCCACAAGGATACTGAACAGCCTGCGGACGAAAAAAATATCTGTTGTGAAGGAGCTCCTGCAGTACAGCGAGAAAGAATTCGGCACTTTTCCGAATTTCGGGCCGAAGTCCCTGTCGGAATTAAAAAAAGCGCTTAAGGAGTTCGCAAAAAAAGAAGGAATAGAGGTTTCTTTAAAATGAAAAATTTAAAAGTGAACGCCGCTCACGGGCTTAGTATGATGAGAGGTATGGCGGAAGCCATGATAATGAACGAGCAGATAGAAACGACTGTCTCAAGGGCCAAGTTTCTCAGAGGTTTCGTGGAGAAACTCATAACGACCGCTAAGGGATCCGGCATACATCCGAGGCGTCAGGCCGCGCGGCACATAAAATCGCGCGAGGCGATGGATAAGCTCTTTAAAGAGCTGGGTGTCAGGTATAAGGACAGGCCCGGCGGTTACACGAGGATAATCCGTCTGGGTAATCGACAGGGCGACGCCGCTGAAATCTGCAGAATAGAATTTGTTAAATAAAGTTTGAGAAGGAGTGAGTCCTAATGAGTAAAGTGACAGAATTTTTAAGAGGTCTTTTTAATAATGACATAGGCATGGATCTGGGAACTTCCAACACTCTGGTTTATGTGAAGGGCCGCGGCATTGTTCTTCAGGAGCCTTCCGTTGTGGCGATAGACACCGCTCATGACAGGGTGATAGCCGTGGGCGTCGAGGCCAAGCGTATGCTCGGCCGCACCCCGGCCAGCATTATAGCTTTGAGGCCTCTGAAAAACGGCGTGATAGCCGATTTCGATGCCACAGAGCGCATGATAGCCAGATTTATCAAGAAGGCCCAGACAAATTTCAGCTTTCTCAGGCCGCGTGTTGTTATAGGCGTACCTTCAGGCATAACGCAGGTTGAGAGACGAGCCGTTAAGGAAGCGGCCGAGGGCGCCGGCGCCAGAGAGGTGCATCTGATAGAGGAGCCGAAGGCAGCGGCCATAGGTAGCGATATGCCAATCGCCGAGCCGTCCGGCAGAATGATAGTTGATATTGGTGGCGGTACTACGGAAATGGCGGTGATATCCTTAGGAGAGATGGTGATATCGCGTTCGATCAGGGTCGGCGGAGACGCGATGGACGAGGCCATAGAAGATTTTTTCAAAAAAAAGCACAATCTTCTCATAGGCGAGGGCACGGCCGAACAGACAAAAATAAATGTGGGATCGGCTTTTCCCCTTGAGGATGAATTAAAAATGAACGTGAAAGGCCGCGATCAGGTTTCGGGCCTTCCCAAAACCATAGAGGTGAGTTCGCAGAATATAAGGCAGGCGCTGTCTGTTCCGGTAAAACGCATAGTGGACGCCATAAAAGCCACGCTCGAAGAGACGCCCGCCGAGCTATCGTCCGACCTTGTGGAAAACGGTATTGTTCTCGCCGGCGGCGGATCACTGCTTAAAGGCTTTGAGAATCTTATACAGCAGGAAACATATCTTCCAGTGCGGCGCGCGCCGGATCCTCTGGTGTGCGTGGCTCTGGGCGCCGGCAAATACCTTGAAACTCTTGAGGAAATAAAGAGAGCCCAGAAGGAATATGCATGACGGCCGGCAGGGAAAGCTTTTTTTTATTGTCTTTCTCCTGCTTTCAGCCGTGCTGTGTTTTATCGTTCCGGCGAGACAAACGCAGCAGTTGCGGCTTTTAACCAAGTACATATATTACACCCCGTACGCAAAGAGCCGCGAGGCGCTTTTAAACCTTTCTTCTTTCCCCGGTAAATTTTTTAATCTGGCCGATATGGACAGAAGGTTCCGCGCCTCTCAACAGGAATTATTTGAAAAGGACTATATTATCGCCCAGCTCAAACAGGAATTGGATAAATACAAAAGCCTGGAAGACGCTTTTAAAAATCAATTTTCAAAGAGATCAAAAATACTACCGGTTTTTCCCTACGGCAATATAGGTAAAAACGCGGACATTTTACTTCTCAGAAATGAGGACGGGGCCTACAGGGAAGGCGACCCCGTGATTTGTTACAGGAATTCTGGATGGGCGCTTGCGGGCGTTGTGGGAAAGAGGGTTTCGGGTTCCGTGTCGG
>VMTH01000178.1 GCA_013791745.1 Candidatus Omnitrophota bacterium | reverse complement strand
TAATAGAGGTGTTTGAGATCTCGTTAAAAAGCGTTTCCTTTATGAAATCCGCCTCAAAGCCGTCAATGAGCAGGCCTATCGCGCGCTGAAAAAAATTATCGGGAGGTATTTCATCCAGGAGCCCCTGGCTTATCCCGTCTTTTCTGGCCTTTTTCGCGATACTCTCAAACACCTCTATTATATCTTCATTTGACAAGAAACGCGGCGTGAAAAAAATAAAAGAAACGCATCTGGGAAGTTTTTTGATCAGTCTCCACGGATAAGTGATGAGCGTCGCCCCGATAACGCCGCCGAAAACCAGCACCGCGGCGTTAGCATTGAACAGGATCCCCAGAATGCCGCCGGTCGAAAGCACATACCAGACAGCTCCGGCGCCCAGCGCCAGCCCCGCCAGTGTCATTAAATCCATATTACCTCCGTCATATAAGTTCTATAGTGCCCGCCGCTTTCAGACGCCTGATAACAGCGACAATGTTCTTCTTTTCCCTGTCGCTGGCGGCGGAGTTGGACGGCAGGAGTTCAAGTTCTTCGGCGACGATCTCTCTTGCCCCCTCCGACAGCACCGCGAAAATCCTGTCCTGCACCTCCTGTTCGGAAAACTGGAGCGCCTGCGCGAGATTCCTCGTGTTAACAAACCTCAGCACCGTCTGTATCACCTGCGTGTCCTGGCGGGCGAGATCCTCAAAATGGAACACGCTATTTCGTATTTCCGAGGCCATTATAGGATCCTCGTCGGCAATATGACGGAGGAACTGCTCCTGCACCTGGCGGGACGAATTTTCAAGCATGCTCAAGAGCTGTTCGCGGCCGCCTGAAACATAATTTATTTTTTCACGGATTGAGTTCTCCATGTCAATAATATCCTCTTTATCCAGCTCCTTTTTATAAACCAGAAAGCTCATTATGTCGGATTGTTTCTCTTCGGGGAAATATTGCAGGAATTTTTCCACAAGCGACTCTTTCAAAAAGCCGAGCGCCTCGGCGATCCTTTCAGAACTTTCTTCTTTGAGCAAAAAGGCCAGATTGGATATATTTTTATCATTGATGAAAGCGAAAGGCCGCTGTTCGCTTTCATCAGTCTTCTTTGATTCGGGGGTCGCGCTCAGGAGATTAACCGGCATCTGGCGCACGGAAGAAGTTTCATCCATGTTCACACCGGTTGCCTCGCCGGGCCTGGCGTTGGCGAAATATTGCGCCATATATTTCATAAAATACCTGAGCGGCCCGAACAGGAAAACGGATATGATCAATATCACCGTCAGAAGAACTATGTTCTGGGGCTGAGACACGTATGAGATAATCGCCGCGCCCGCGCTCATAGCGGCGGCCGGGGAACCGTCGGCGGTAGCGGCACCGCGTTTTTGAGCGGCAAAACTTTCTTTTATTATTTTCAGCGAATCCTCATCGTTCAGGCTCAGAGAGACTCTCACCACGCCCTCTATCCTTTTTTCAAGTTCGGTGGCAATACCTTCTTCAAGGATGAGCGTTATCAGGAGACGCTGTCGCTCGAGCAGTTTTTTATCGGAAAGGTCCTGTAGTTTTTCTTCAACCGGCACGCCGGGCAGAAGATTCCTTTTATCTTTTCCTATATCCACCACTTCCGTATAGCGGACTTCTCTGACGGAAACGGAAAAATTACTCAGATTAAAAACCTTTGTCAGAACCTGCGAAACCTGATTTTCAATAGCAGCTGTATCGGCAAACAATGAAGACGCGAATATCAAAAAAAATAAAATGGTGCCAGGGGTTGACTTTCGTGACTTATTGAATATAGAAAAGAGGGACGTCCTACTTTTTTTCATACTCAATTTTATTAACGATAGTTTTTTTCTCATTTTTTTTCTCACAAGCGCGCATATCGGCTATTTTCCCATTTTTTGCCTGCATAAGTCAATCATTTTAAGCGCTTGCTGATGCCCGGGCTTGATAGAGAGAAGCTTCCTGAATTCGGAAATGGCCTCGGAATACCTGCCGTTCTTATAATAAGACATACCCGCCGAATAATGGGCTTTCATAAGCCTTCGCGTGTTTTCGTTCGCCTGATCGATACTACGGCGGGCTTCCTTAATGCCCTCTTCTGATTTGCGCCGGTATTCTTCCCCTTCATCCCCGCCGCCGGCAACTTCCGACGCTTCCTTAAACAGCAGTTTGGCTTTCTCGGCCTCACCTCTTTTCGCCGCGGCCGCGCCCTGAAGATAAAGTTTTTTGATCTTTAAGAGCGCGCCGGACTCTTCGCTCTGCCTGGTCTCATAAACTTCTTTTATGGAAGTCTCCGGCGGGATCTTCATGAATTCCAGTATGTCCTGATTGCCGGGATCATATTGCAGTGCCTCTCTCCACACCTCTATCCCTTTTTCTTTTTTCCCGAAGGCGTAATAAGCCGAACCCAGCCTCGTCAGAGCCAGCACATTGCGCGGCT
>VMTH01000177.1 GCA_013791745.1 Candidatus Omnitrophota bacterium | reverse complement strand
GCGGTGGGGATGACGCCATGGAAGCTGGGATGAGCAGGATTGACGCGGTCTTCCGTATAAAGAAAGCGGGCCTTGCTTTCGGCAGTTTTTCCTATGAGCAAAGTTTTCCTATTGTAAATTACGACGGTTCGTCATACAGCGGTTTTTCGCAATACGGGGAAATAGCGTCTCTTTCCGCCGGTTATCCCGTGCTGAAAAATCTGTCCGTCGGCGTGGGCCTGAGAAATGTGAACGAAAGGTTTTTCGTCGCGGATTCCAATTCCTACGAGGACAGCGTCTCTTGCGCGGATATGGGGATGTTTTTCAGGCACCGGGGATTCAGAGCGGCGTGGCGCGCGGCAAATTTCGGAGAAGCGAAAATATGGGGTGATGAGGCGCTGCCGTCTTACGGCGGCGTTTCTATCGGTTATTCCGGCGACAGATTGAAAGCGGGTATTTCTGTCGGCGCAGATCAGCTGACTGGTATTTCCCGGTTCGGAGCGGAATACGCTCTTAACAGATGGCTGTCGCTGCGGCTGGGACTGGAGAGTTATGATGAGGTAGATGCGTCGCATTCTTTCGGTTTTACTGTTTCTTACGGAGCATTCGCCTTTGATTTCGCGACGGCGGCTCAGGCGGATCTGGGCAGCCGGGTGATGACGGCTCTCAGATACAACTGGGGCCGAAAAAAGCTGAGTAAGGTTGAAAGCGCGGCGCCTCGCGCTGAAAAGGCTCCGGCACGCATTGAGAAAGCGGCTCCCGCCGCGCCGCAACAGCAGTCGCCCGCGCCGTCCGCGCTGGAAAGGAGAAAGCGGCGGCTCCCTGCCGAAATAGAATCGTTTGACGGAAAACCTGCGGAAAAAGCAAAGCTGCCGGAAGTTCCGGAAGGCGAGAGAATAAACATAGCGGTGACGGATTTTGAGGCGAGGGCGCCTCTTTCTCAGAGTGAGGCGGCGTTCATATCCGATTTCGTGAGAAGCGATATCGTGAAAACCGGAAGATTCAATGTTATAGAGAAAAACAACATGGACAAGGTGCTGGCGGAGCAGGGTTTCCAGCAGACGGGCTGTTCCTCCGCCGAGTGCGCGGTAGCGATAGGAAAGGTACTGAATGTTAAATTTATGGCGGTTGGCTCCTGCGGCCAGCTCCTCGGGAAATACATAATAACGATGAATATTGTGGATGTGCAAAGCGCAAAAATCATATTTTCGGACGATGTGTCGGTGGCGAATCCCGACGACCTCAGAAATAAAATAACGGAACTTATAGGGAACTTCCTGGGCTCGCTAAAATAAAACGTGTTTGATATTTTTATCAAAAACGGCCTTGTCATAAACAGCGAAAGCGCGCAAAAAACAAACATAGGCATAAAAAACGGCGCCGTGTCATATATGGGAACATCCGTCAGGCATGCCTCATCGGTTATAGACGCCGCGGGAAAGTTCGTTTTTCCAGGCGTCATAGATCCCCACGTGCATTTTATGCTCGAGGCCTACGGGGCGAAAACCTGCGATGATTATTATACCGCCTCACACGAGGCCGCCGCGGGAGGCGTGACGGCCTTTATTGATTTCGCGATCCCCGCATCGCGGGATTCTTCGTTAAAGGCCGAAGTCTCGCGCAGAGTGAAACAGGCCTCGGCCGCCTGTGTGGATTTTTCTTTTCATCCCCAGATACTGGGCTGGACGGATAAAATAAAAGAAGACGCAGCTTATCTTATAAGCAAGGGCTTTCCCACTTTTAAAATATTTATGCCGCCGACTGAGGGCTGGGGCGTGACGGACAATGAGATTTATGAAGCCGTCAGGTATATTTCGTCACTCGGCGGCGCGGTGGGCTTTCACGCGGAAGACGGTAAAATACTGGAAAATAATCTGTCGCGTCTTGTGAAGAGCGGAAGAACTGCCCCGCGTTATTTTGCTTTATCGGGTTCTTCACGCGCGGAATCAGAGGCTGTTTTGAGAGTGTCCTCCATCGCGAAAAAGGCGAAAGGGAGAATATATATATGCCATATTTCTTCGCGCGCGGGGATAGAGGCCCTCGTTAAATCCCGTAGAGGGGGTGTTGACATAAAGGCGGAGAGCTGTCCTCATTACATTTTTCTCAATGACGCTGTTTTTGAACAGAAAAACAATTATCTTTTCTGCTGCAATCCTGTGCTTAAAAAGAAAAGCGACAACAGGGCTTTGTTCAGGGCACTGAAAAAAGACATAGACTGGATAGGGACAGATCACTGCGCTTTTTCAAAAGCTGATAAAGAGCGCAATAAAAAAGATTTTCGAAATATCCCCAGGGGCCTGCCGGGTATAGGGATGAGTTTTCCTCTCCTCTTTACCGCATCGCTCCGGGATAAAAAGTCTCTGATGGCGCTGGCCCGCCTGACATCGGAGTCCGCGGCGGAGAATTTCGGTTTGAAAAAAAAGGGCGCTATACTTCCGGGTATGGACGCGGACATCTTTGTGACGGATCCGGAAAGGAGCAGGCTTATAAGGAAGAGCGCGCCCTACGGCTGGTCTCCGTATGAGGGAAGAAGGCTCTCGGGTTTTTCCAATATCACTATCCGCCGGGGGGAAATAATATACAAAAACGGCCGTCTTTGCGCGGAGCGTGCCAGCGGCAGGCTGATTTTCAGAAAACTCATATGAATCACACACGGGGACAGTCCCCATCTACGACCCGCCACGGCGAGCTTTCAGCCCGCCACAGGCGGACTTCGCAAGGCTCAGTTTCGTCCGTAATGGGGACAGTCCTCTTTTTTGTTTGTTTTTGGACTGTCTTCTGTGCCGCCGGCGCTGTTATGGCGGCCGGGGATATTTTCAAAAGCGACACTATTGAATCCGGCAAAGGGAAAATAAGCAGGATCATAAGATCGTCGGGAGATAAGCTGGACATGGGCTATAACGGCGGAGGCTTCAAATCTTATTCCGTGTCGCTCGGCGATATAGCCGGCCTGGGGCTGGATAATCTGTCTAAACGCAAACGCCACGAAAAAAGCGCCGTCGCCGCGCTCATTTATATCTCGCCCAAAAAGGGCGTGGAAAAATACATAAGAGAACTTATTAACGACGCTGATATGTGGGTGAGATGGGATGTTATCAACGCCCTTTACGCTCTCGGCGACGGTTCGGCAGAGACAATCGCCGCGATGAGAAGTCTGTTTAATGATCCCTGCCCCGACATCAGGATACAGGTTTGCCGTTTTTACGGCGCTCACGCCTCATCCACGGAAGTGAAGGCGGTGTATTCCCTCCTCTGGGATGAGAATGCCGCTGTCCGGCATCAGGCGCTGGAGACACTCGCGTCAACGACGAGGACGGACGCGCTTATAAAAATTGCGGAGGCTATGCTGGATGATGAGTCTTTTGACGTGCGGGGACTGGCGCTGGAAATATTATTTGAGAAAAAAGCCGTGGATGAAACAAAAATATGCGGGATATTATCGGGAGATGATTCTATCCTGATGCGCCGAGCCGCCGCGGCCATACTGCTTAAAAACGGCACGGCCAAATCCATTTCAACGCTGATAAAAGCGGTGGAAGATAAAGATGAGAAGGTGTCGGAAACCGCCAGAAAAGCGCTTGAGCGGATCCGCGGCAGCTCCGATCTGCCTTTATAGTTTACGGAGGGAGGATAAAATGACTTATAAATTCTTTACCGGTTTCTGCGCCGCCATTTTCGCGGCCTCGGCGCCTTTCTGTTTTTTGCAGGCCTTCGAGGAGCCGTCGGGCACAATACTTGATATCGGGGGAAAGGTGACGATTTTACGCGAAGATAAGTGGGATGACGCTGAAAAATTCGCGCCGGTGTATGAGAAGAGCTTTGTGAAAACCGATGACGCGGCTTTTGCCGAGATCATGTTTGACGATGAGACCGCCGTGCGTTTTGAGGAAAATACCGAGGCGGAAATTCTTTCCACGGGCGGCGCTCTTGAGGTTTCGCTCAAATCCGGCCGGGTGACATCTTCCGTTGTGCCGTCCGAAGAGGCGGTTTTTTTTGTTTCCTCTCCTCTGGCTATAATAGGTGTCAGGGGCACGGAATTTACAGTAACGCATAACGGGAAAGAAACTGCCGCCGCAGTCTATAAGGGAAAAGTTGAAGTTGAAAACAGGGGCAAGTCGCCTAAGAGAATAAAAGTCGCCTCGGGAAATCAGAGCTTCGTTTACGAGGCTTTCAGCCGTCGGAGCCTGTGGGCCTGGGGCCGGAATATGTAAAATACAGGAAAAAAGTGCTGGATAAATTCGTCAAAAGAACTATTAAGAACAGAAAAAACAAGGAGAAAATACTGCTCAAAAGGATGGAATCCCGCAAAAGCGAGAAAGAAGCTATCATAGAAGAAATAAAGGGCAGAAAGATAATCCCCGAAAAAAGGGGACGTCCTTAATATTTTCAGAAAGCACGGAACAGCGGCCTTAAAATTTCACCGTGGGCCGCAATATGAACTGGACGGACGGGCTTTCGTTAACTTCTTTCATCACGCCCGAATATTTGCTCCGGCCTTCCCACAGGATACCGGCTGATATTGAGTAAGAGGCGCCTCTTTTCCGGGCAGAGTGAGGAAAGTTTCTGCCCATCAGCAATTGCAGTTTCACGGGTTTCAGGTCTTCTTTGCGGAACGCGGCGAACACATCAAAATTTGAATTCCGCCAGAATCGGAACCGCCTCTGGGCGTAATCAATCCTGTCGCGGAACAAAGAAAAGTAAAAGGAATCGCGTATAGCCGGATTGTCATGGAGCTTCACTCCCGTTCTGAAACTCCATATCTGTTTGGAGAACCTTGTCACCCGCACTCCTTTTATCTTCCACTCCAGCTGGGCCCATGTGTCGTCGTATATCACGTTGTTTTTGAAGTGTTTTTTGCCCATTGTCAGGAGGCCTCCCGAGTAAGCGACTCCGGTGTAACCCGCCGCCTTTCCCGGCCTGAAGGGTACGATTTTTCCCACAAACAGCGACACCCCCCAGGGATCTTCTTCGCCCGCTGTCAGAGCGTTCAGCAGATTGGCGCTGCCGGAGAAGTCAAAATTCTCATACAGGGCGCTGTTGTGTTTTTTCGCGTGCGAGGCCGCATACGGCAGGGGACTGGCGAAAAGTTCTAAGAGTATCGCGCTCGGCCGGAAAGATTCTTTCAGCAGACTGATATATAGAGATGTTTCTGATTCGCTTTGCGTGATGGTTTTCTCTGTCCGCAGGATCTGTGAAAAACTCGCGTAGCTGTAATAGGGGTCGCCCTTCCAGCCGAAGTCTCTTGCCGACGCCCCGAAAGCGCACGGGCAGAACAGGATTGTCAGTAAGCATGCCTTAAAATTTTTCATAGCTATTATTTTAGCAAAAAAAATCATTTTGAGCTCCGTGCCCGCGTCTGCCCGGCCCGCCGCGGTTCGGTGACAAATATCACGCGAATTATTTTTGATGTATCGGCGGCTTTCTGCTATAATCATGCCGAATGAAGAAAAAATTTATTTTCGCCTTTAAGTTCGTTTACCTGTTCGCGGACGCCTCGGTTCTTTTGCTGGCTTTTATGCTGGCGAATTATATGAGGCACGGGTTGTTTTTCCATCCGGCGTATAACAGGCTGCTCACTCCTGTTCTGCTGGTTTTTATATATTTTTTCTATCACTATAAATTTTACAACAAGCTGCAGCTGACTTATGTTTACGAGCTTTTCAGGATCATCCGAGCCGGGGCGGTGGCTTTCGGCTTTGTTATAGTTCTCACATTTTTCTGGAGGCCTTTTTCTTATTCCAGGCTAATGCTCACATATTTTCTGATGTTTTCGGTGATCATGGTTTTTGCCGAAAGAGAGTTTCTGAAATTTTTTATGGTTCTGTGCATAAAGAGGTTCTTTCAGCCGGATAAGATACTTGTTGTGGGGCGGGGAAAAATAGTGCGGGCATTACAGCGCCGGCTCCGGCTCAGGCATCAGGCGGCCTTGTGGATAAATCATTATCCCGACGCGGAAGAATTGAGAGTGTATACGCAAAACCGCGGTTTCGGCGGCGTGGTGATAGCAAATTTTCCTCTCAATCACGAAAAGGTCGTGAACATAGCTAACCTTTGTGAGAATTACGGCGTTGATTTTCAGCTCGTGCCGGATATTCTGGAACTCAAGCTCGGCGATCTTGTCATGGATGAATTTTTCGGCATTCCTCTTCTGAGGCTCAAGCCCACGCCGTTAACGGGCACTCATCTGTTTATGAAAAATATTTTTGATGTGGCCGCGACCATAGCGGGCGTGGCTGTTTTTATGCCGTTTTTCATCCTCATAGCGTCGCTGATAAAGATAGACAGCCCCGGGGATATAATTTACAGCCACATAAGGCGGGGAAGAAGGGGCAGGGATTTTAAATTTTTCAAATTCCGCACGATGGTAAAAAACGCCGATGCCATAATCAGGGAAGAACGCCGCTCCCATTACAAAAGCGGCAACCTGCTTTTTAAGAAAAAGCGCGATGCCAGAGTGACGCGGGTGGGAAGATTCCTGCGGAAGTTTTCGCTGGACGAGCTGCCGCAGCTCCTTAATGTGCTCAAAGGAGATATGTCAATAGTCGGCCCGCGCCCGCAGATTCTCAGCGAGGCCGAGGGTTATGACGAGTCGGCGCAAAGGCGCTTGCGTATCAAACCCGGCATCACCGGCCTCTGGCAGGTCAGCGGCCGCAGCGATCTGACTTACGAAGAAATGGTGCGGCTGGATATTTTTTATGTGCAGAACTGGTCAATGGAGGAAGATTTTCGTATACTTTTAAGAACGGTCCCCGCCGTTTTTTTTGGAAAAGGGGCTTATTGATCATCGGCAGGCCGTTTTAGGAGAATGAATTGAAACAAAATACAGATTCAGATATCAGGGTGATGGTGCTCGCCGCCGGAGTTGGTACGCGTTTAAGGCCTTTGACCTACAGAATACCGAAACCGCTCATACCCATAGTCAACAGGCCTGTGATGGAGCATTCCATCAGTAATCTTCAAAAACAGGGTTTCAGGAAATTTATATGCAATTTGCACACTCACGCTGGGAAGATCAGGAAACATTTCGGCACCGGTAAAAAACTGGGCGTGTCAATGGAATATTCTTTAGAGAAAACACTGCTCGGTAATGCGGGTGGGCTGAAAAAAGTGGAGGGTTTTTTTAAGGGCTCCGGCACATTGCTGGTTATATCCGGAGACGGTTTCACGGATATAGACATAAGGAAGGCCGTCGCTTTTCACCGGAAGAAAAAATCCGCGGCCACAATGGTGCTCAAAAAGGTTGAGAGCACTTTCCCTTTTGGTATAACGCTGACAAACCCTGCGGGAAAAATAACAAAGTTTATGGAAAAGCCCTGTATCACTGATTTTGTCGACGCCACCGTCAACACGGGGATATATATTTTTGAGCAGGATGTCTTTAAGTTCATACCGAAAAATAATTTTTTTGATTTCGGCAGAGACCTCTGGCCTCTGCTTTTGAAAAACAAACTGCCCATCTACGGTTATGTCACGGACGCCTATTGGTGCGATGTGGGGAATCTTCCGGATTACCGCAGGACAGTGGCGGATGTTTTAGACGGCAAGGTGAATATAAAGATCCCGGGCAGGGAGAGGCACAGATCCGTCTGGTGCGAGAAGAATGTCAAAATTGGAAAAAATGTTAAATTTTACCGTCCCTGTCTTATCGGGGAGAATTCCGAAATATGCGACGGCGCTAAAATAGGCCCTTTTGTCACGATAGGGCGCAGGTCGACAATAGGCCCGTCAGCGGTTGTTAAAAATTCCATAATTTGGGATAATGCGCGGATTGATGGGGGCGTGAAAATAAAGAATTGTATTATAGACAGCGGTGCCGCGATAAAGGAGAATCTGACTTTATACGAGGGCACGGTGATAAACACGGAGGACAGAAAATGAAAGATTTTGAGTTTACTTCTGAGAGCGTCGGCGACGGCCATCCCGATAAGGTGTGTGACCGTATATCCGACGGCGTACTGGACGCTATTCTGAAACACGACGAGAAAAAAGGACTGAAGCCCTATAAGATGAAAACGGGAGACGTGCGCGGATCCCGATGTGCCTGCGAAACCTTTATTTCGCTGGGGCTTGTTATTGTCGGCGGCGAGATCACGACGGATGCCTGGGTGGACGTGAGAGAGATCGTTAAACAGGCGCTCATAGAAATAGGATATACCGGAGCCGAATACGGCTTTGATTATAAGACCTGTTCCATTCTCAACGCGATAGGCGGGCAGTCGCCGGATATAGCGCAGGGCGTTGACTGCGGCGGGGCAGGGGATCAGGGAATAATGTTCGGTTACGCCTGCGATGAGACGGATAATCTGATGCCGGCTCCGCTCGAGTTTTCCCACGCGCTTGTCAGAAAATTCAAGGAAGTGCGCGCCAGCAGAGAGATACCCTATCTGGGCCCCGACTGCAAGAGCCAGGTGACGGTCAAGTATGTTGACGACAAGCCGGTGAAGATAACCAAGGTCGTGGTTTCTTCCCAGCACACAAGCGAGGTCGTGGAGCAGAAAGGCGAATGCCGCGTGATGAAGCAGTCGGCGAGGGATGAGATAATAGAAAAAGTGGTCAAAGCCGCATTGCCCGCGGATCTGCTGAAAGGCCTGGATTTTAAGAAGGACTGCTTTGTCAATCCCACGGGTATTTTCCTCGTCGGCGGGCCTCAGTCGGATACGGGCGTGACGGGCCGGAAGATCATTGTGGATACCTACGGCGGCATGATCCCTCACGGCGGCGGAGCTTTTTCGGGCAAGGATCCGTCCAAGGTTGACCGTTCGGCTTCTTACGCCGCAAGGTATGTGGCCAAGAATATAGTGGCCGCGGGCCTGGCGAAAAAATGCATTATAGAATTCTCCTATGCCATAGGAGTGGCCGAGCCCATGTCGGTGTGGATAGATACCAAGGGCACATCTGTCATACCCGAGGAAGAGATCATCAAACTCGTCAGGGACGAGGATATCTTTCAGTTGACCCCGTCGGGAATAGTCGGTATGCTCGATTTGTGGCACCCGATTTACAGCGTTACCTCGGCATACGGACATTTCGGCAGAAAGAGCGAAGGGAAAACATTCCCGTGGGAGAAAACGGATAAAGTGACGCTTCTTAAAAAGAAAGCTGGAATATAAGGGGACTGTCCCCATTACGGACGAAGCTTTAAGCTCGCCGTGGTGAGTCGTAGATGGCGGACTGTCCCCATGGAAACATGGAGGCAAAATTGAAAAATTGTGATGTCAGGGATTTAAAACTGGCGAAAGCCGGAAAAAAGAGGATAGAGTGGGCCGACGGAGATATGCCGGTCCTGGCGCAGGTACGGGAGAAATTCAGGAAAAATAAAACCCTCAAAGGCGTTAAGATGTCGGCGTGCCTGCATGTGACCGCGGAAACGGCGAATCTTGCCAGGACCCTGAAAGAAGGCGGAGCGGATATTGTTATGTGCGCTTCAAATCCTCTTTCAACCCAGGATGATGTGGCGGCCTCTCTCGTCGCGGATTACGGGATACCGGTTTTTGCCGTGAAGGGAGAAGATAACAAGCGTTATTATTCTCATCTGCGTTCGGCCATAGCGCATAAACCCAATGTGACGATGGATGACGGCGCCGACCTTGTGTCGCTCATAATTTCCAAGCATCCCGAACTGCACAACAGGATCTTCGGTTCAATGGAAGAGACGACAACCGGTGTTATACGCCTCAGGGCGATGGAAAAAGACAATGTCCTGAAATTCCCTATCGTGGCCGTGAACGACGCCGCCACCAAGAATCTTTTTGATAACCGTTACGGCACGGGCCAGTCAACGATAGACGGTATAATACGCGCGACAGACACTCTCTTCGCCGGAAAAAATGTCGTTGTCGCCGGCTACGGCTGGTGCGGCAAAGGTTTCGCCATGCGCTCCAAAGGCATGGGAGCCAATGTGATAGTCACGGAAGTGGATCCCGTAAAATCCATTGAAGCCGCGATGGACGGGATGAGGGTTATGACAATGGCCGAGGCCGCGCTCGTTGGCGATATTTTCTGCACCCTCACCGGAGACATAGACGTCATACGCCCGGAACATTTCGTTAAAATGAAAACCGGCGCCATCGTGTGCAATTCGGGCCATTTTAATGTTGAGCTGGACCTGAAGGGCCTCGCTAAAAAAGCGAAGAAAATAAAAAAGAATGTCAGGAACTTTGTTGACGAGTATGTTCTTTCTTCCGGCAAATCGGTTTATGTCCTCGCCGAGGGCAGGTTGATCAATCTTGCCGCTGCCGAAGGGCATCCCGCCAGCGTGATGGATATGAGTTTCGCCACACAGGCCCTTGCGACGGAATTCTGCATAAAAAACAAAGGTAAGCTCAAGCCCCGCGTTTATGATGTCCCGGAAGAGATAGAGAACAATGTGGCGACACTCAAGCTCAAGGCCATGGGCATAAAGATAGACACGCTCACGCCCCGGCAGAAGAAATATCTTACTTCCTGGACAGAGGGCACCTGAAAAAGAATCACGCGTTGATGACGGAACTGGTAGGTGACGCGGCCGCTAAAGCGGAAAAGATAAAAGTTTTCGCCATGGATGTCGACGGCGTTCTCACCGACGGGCGCCTTGTTTTTCTTGAGTCGGGGGAAGAGCTGAAATCCTGGAATGTGAAAGACAGGATAGCTTTTTATATTCTCAGAAGGCTCGGTTACCCCATTTGCTGGATATCCGGCAGGAAATCCCCGACTGTTCAGCGCGTGGCGCAGGATATGGGGATAGAGGGTATATATCTGGGGATAAAGGACAAGCTGGAAGTGTGGGAAAAAGTCAAAAAACAATTCAGCGTCACGGATGATGAAATACTCTATATAGGGGATGATCTCGTTGATATCTCTCTTCTTAAAAGAGCGGGCTTTGCCGTTTGCCCGGCTGACGGCGCCGCGGAAATAAAAAAGTTGTGCGACGCGGTATCTTCTTTTGACGGCGGTGCCGGTGTTTTGAGAGAAACCGCGGAGATGATCCTGAAAGCGCAGGGCAGATGGAGGGAAGCATTAGAGCATTACGACTTATAGCGGCCTGCGCTTTTCTTTTCGCCTGCGGAAAGAAGGAGAGCCGTTTCTCGTCATCCGAAAGCATGGACGGCTTCACGGCCCGCAGGACCCGCGGGGGTAAGCCGGTGTGGGAAATAACCGGCAGTAAACTGGTCAGAGAAGACAAAATAAGCGTTACGGGGGCGTCAGGATTTTTTTACGGCGCCGACGGGAAAATGTTCCTGAGATCAGACAGGGCTTCCTTCGGCGAAGACGGCTCCGCTCTGGAGCTTGAGGGGAATGTCTGTTTTAAGGACATCGCCGGCAAAACA
Source organism: Candidatus Omnitrophota bacterium (assembly GCA_013791745.1). Classification (NCBI taxonomy): domain Bacteria; kingdom Pseudomonadati; phylum Candidatus Omnitrophota; species Candidatus Omnitrophota bacterium. The sequence goes on along the minus strand of VMTH01000177.1, from coordinate 16,808 downwards.
GAACTTTATATGGATGACCTTAAATGGGATGAGAAGCAGCAGCTGTATGTAACGGATAATAAGGTGCGTCAGGTTTCGGAGGAAGCCGTTATAGCGGGCACAGGCCTGCGCGCGGATAAGGACCTGAACAGAGTGGAGATCCTGAATCCGGAAGTTGTTTCTTCCGCGCGGGCTGAATGAGGCGGCGGGCTCTTCTGGGTTTGGCTATTGTCACAATGTCAACCGCCGTCCCCCTCCTGTGTCGCGCGGCCGCCCCTTTGGGCGAACTTCATATACGCGCCGATAAACTGGTTTATCTGGAGAGAGGCGAGGTGGCGGAATTCAGAAAAAATGTCGTTTTTGAAAGAGACGATTTTAAGGGGCGTTCCCGTTATCTGAAACTGGATAAGAAAAAAAACAAGATTTTTGCCTCCGGCGCCGTGTCCGGCGACATATTCAATTCCGGTAGAGGCGATATGAGTTTTGCCACGGAAAAACTTTTTTACGAGGAAGCTTCGGGCGCGGTTTTTTCGCCGGATAAATCCGACTTCGTGGTGAATGTGTCAACAACCGCGACAAAGGATATTTACACGATAAATTGTTCTTCTTTCAGCGGGAATATTCCGAATAAGCAGTTTCATTTAACAGGGAAACCTGTTACAATAAAGGGCGAAAAGCTTTCGGGTTTTTCGGATACGCTCGATTGTTCCCCTACTGTTACGGAGATGAGGGGAAACGCGCGCCTTGATTATTTTGAGCCCCCGGTAGGCGACGCTCAAAATGCTCCCGTAGCCGGCCGGTCCCCATGGAACGCCGACGCGAATTATATTAAAATGAGTTTTGAAAGTGAGGAATACGAATTTAAAGGAGATGTGACCGGCGTCTTTTATCCTAAAAATGCTGAAAACCCTTAATCTTGTAAAAAATTACGGTAAGAAAAAAGCTGTGCGCGGTGTTGATATTTCCGTGAAGCGCAGAGAAGTTGTCGGCCTCCTCGGCCCTAACGGCGCTGGCAAGACGACGATATTTTATTCCGTCACAGGTATTATAAGCCCCACATCCGGTCAGATCATTTTATCAGGCGAAGATGTCTCCGCGCTCCCCCTCTTTAAGAGAGCGAGGTTAGGACTGGGTTATCTCGCTCAGGAACCATCCATATTCAGGGGTCTCAGCGCCCGGGAGAATCTCCGGGCGGTGGCGGAGTTTATTTACAGTGACCGCCGGCTTCGGGAAGAAAAGATAGACGCCCTGATGGAAGAGATGGGTATTGTTTCCTGCGCGGGCACACTCGCCGCGAGCCTTTCCGGAGGTGAAAAAAGAAGGGTAGAGATAGCCAGGGTGCTTCTGACAAATCCGTCTTTTCTTTTGCTGGACGAGCCTTTTGTGGGTATAGATCCTATCGCGGTGGACGACCTTAAAAAACTTGTGATAAAACTGAAAGAAAAAAATATAGGGATACTGATAACCGACCACAATGTCAGGGATACCCTGAAGATTATAGATCGCGCTTATCTGATCTGCGAGGGCAGCATACTGCTGCACGGCACAAGCCGCGAACTCATAGATTCCGAAAAAGCGAAAGAAATATATTTAGGGAGGAATTTTGAGGAATGACCGGACCATCAAAATCTGCCGGACAGAAGGATTAATTTTGAGGCAGAATTTTGAGGAATGACCGGATTTTTGACAGGCAATTGAAAAAATGGCAGGAAATTGTTAAGAATACGCACAGGAGGGCAATGTGAAAGTAGTTGTAAAAAATTTTAAACTGACAGCGGCGTTCGAAAAACATGTCCATTTAAAAATGGACGGCATTGAAAAAAAATTTTCTCTGGACGATGTGACGATCACGGTGTCACGGGAGAAAACTTCATCCTCCGTCCAGTTCCTCGGCAGAGATGTCCATGGCGCGACGTTGAAAATCAAATGCTCCGCCCTTGACGCCTATGCGGCGGTTGATAAGATGAGAGATGTGTGCAAGGAAAAGCTCGCGCGCCTGAAAGAAAAGAAATCAGGCCAGCGCCGCATCTCCGAGCCCGCAGCGCCAGCGCCTGCAGAAAGAATAAGGAAAGTCAGGATATCCCCCATGTCCCGTCAGGAAGCCACCGATAAAATGACCAGCCGTAATTATAATTTTTGGCTTTTTGTCGACAGGGAAACGGGTGTTTTTACGGCCCTTTACCGTAAGGAGGACGGCGAGATGTGCGTGGCGCACCCCGTTTTTGAAGAGTAAAACATGAAATTCAGCGATTATACAAAAGTTTCTCTTCTAAAACCCCGCACGGGCGCTGTTTCCAAGAAAAAGGTGATAGAGGAGCTCGTTCAGATCCTCGCGGAAAATAAGATTATCCCGAAAAAATCCGTCGCTCCGGTTTGTAAAGCCGTGCTTAAAAGGGAAGCGCTCGGTTCCACGGGCATAGGCCAGGGCGTTGCTCTGCCGCACGTTAAAATCAAGGGCGTCAAAAACATAAGCTTCGTTTTCACCAATTCCGAGACAGGTGTCGAATTTAATTCTCTTGACGGCGGTCCGGTCAACATAATATTCCTTTTGATAGGCCCGGAAAAAGCCGGTGAGGAATACATAAAGGCCCTTTCCTTACTCGCCCGGAATTTGAACGATCCTTATTTCCGCAGGGCCCTCGCGGCGGCTAAAAACGGAAAAGAGGTTATGGACATTCTTAAAAAAACAGAACAATGAAAAAAAGGCGCGCTGCCCGTTTTCCGCGTGTCTGTGAAAACACAGTGATCATCACGGGCGTTTCCGGAGCCGGCAAGACGCTGGCGCTTAAATTCCTGCAGGACGCGGGTTATTTCTGCATAGACAATCTGCCTGTCGGAATGATGGATCAATGTTTTAGCGATCAGGCTCTCGCGTCAAAGCGCATTGCAGTGGGTGTGGATATAAGAGAGAAAGAGCATTTTGATCTGTTTATCAAACTGCTTGAAAAGAACAAGTCTCTTAAAGTGATATTCCTTGAAAGCAGAATGGACGTGCTTGTCAGAAGATTCATGGAAAACCGGCGCAAGCCGCCGTTTGCCCGCGCCGGACAGAGCATAGTATCCGCGCTTGAAGATGAGCTGAAATGCCTCGCGCCGCTTCGCGCGGAGGCGGATCTCATTATTGATACCTCGGATCTGAATCCATGGCAACTCAAAAACGCGATTAAAGGCAAACTCGGTTTTTTCGCCGGGGCTTTTACCCTTATATTGATGAGTTTTGGTTACAAATACGGACTGCCTCCTGAAGCGGATATGATTTATGACCTGCGGTATCTGCCCAATCCCAATTATGACCCGCGCTTGCGTTCCCTGACGGGGCGTTCCGCCCGGGTGGCGTCATTCGTCAGGAAAGATCCGCTGTACGGCAAATCGCTTAATTCCGCGGCGCGTTTTTTGAAACTCATAATTCCAGCGTATAAGAAAACGGGAAAAGCTTTCCTGACGATAGGGACGGGTTGTACGGGCGGCCGGCACAGGTCGGTTGTTTTCGCAGGGGATCTGAAAAAAAAGCTTGATGGAAAATATGAAGTCAAAATTTTTCACCGCGACACGGGGCAGCGTATATGGTGAGAGTGATTATAGCCGCGCACGGTGACCTGGCCTCGCATTTTTTAAAAAGCGCCGAGGATCTGCTGGGCCCCGTGGAGGGTGTGTATGCCCTGGAGTTTAAACGTCAGCAATCTACGGGCGAACTTGTGGTGGGCTTAGGCAAAATTCTGGACAGGCACAAGGGGGACAATATTTTCATCCTCACGGATTTTCTCGGCGGCTCGCCCTGCAACTGCGCCTGTCATTTTATCGCGGAAAACAACGTGTGGATAATATCCGGGGTGAACCTTCCGATGCTGATAGAGATCATGATCAAAAAAGAAAAAATGCCGCCGGATGAATTATGCGCCGATGTTATTAAGGCGGCCAGGGATTCCATAGAAAATGTCTGCGCTAAGTTCTCGGAAGTTCCCGCCTCTGCCCGCAATGAACGCAAGGAGGAGAATTGATAAAGTCGCTGAGGATTGATTCAAGGCTCATCCACGGCCAGATAGTGGAGGGCTGGCTGAAACTCATAATGGCAGACGAGGTGCTGATTATAGATGATTTTATACGAGAAAGCCCTTTTGAAAAGAAAATACTGAGATTCGCGCTGCCGCCGGAGATCGATCTGGAGGTTTTGTCTATTACAGAGGCTGCCGCGCGCTGGACGGAGATAAGCGCGTCTTCCAAGAGGTTTTTTATTCTTTTGCAGTCAGTGGACATGCTCAGCCGTTTCTACGGATGTCTTCTCGGCTCACGGCTGCCGGCGCCGAAACTGCCCCCGGTGAATCTGGGTCTTATAAATTTTACGGATTCAAAAACGCTGCTGACTAAGGCGGTTTATCTGGATGAGCGTGAAAGAGAACAGATCAAGGTTTTGATTGAAAGTGATGTGGAGATATACGCTCAGGCGCTGCCTTCCAACGAAAAAATTTCCATAGCGGCGCTGTTGGAAGGCGGCAATGTGAAAGCGCCCGGGAACACCGATGAATAATTCTCTGTTCGCGTTCGGCGTGCACTGCCATCAGCCGGTGGGGAATCACCATAGCGTCATAGAGGATTGCTACAAAAAATCCTACGAGCCCTTTTTTAAGGAGCTTCAGCAGTTCCCTAAAATAATAATGAATGTGCACATCAGCGGCTCTCTTCTTGAATGGATCAGCGAAAATCATCCGGAATTCATAGAATTGCTGTCCGGCATGATAAAAACGGGCCAGGTGGAATTGCTGGGCGGGCCTTTTTACGAGGCCATTCTGCCCCTTATAACAGAGAGCGATATAAGAGAGCAGATAATGCTGTATTCGCTCTATCTGAAGAAACTTTTCGGCACCACGCCCAGAGGCATGTGGCTGCCCGAAAGGGTATGGGAAGCTTACCTGGCCAAGCCCCTGGCTATGACCGGGATGGAATACACTCTTCTGGATGACACTCATTTCCGCGCCGCAGGATGGATGGACGACAAGCTGCACGGTTATTACACGACTGAGCACGAGGGGTTTAAGCTCAATGTTTTTCCGATCCTTGAGAGCCTGCGTTACAGAATGCCCTATGCGCCGCCAGATGAAGTCGTGAAGCTTATCAAAAAAATGGGAGAAGAGGCCGGCGGCGGCCTGAAGATCATGATGGATGATGTGGAGAAATTCGGCGTCTGGCACGGTTCGTATGAACATGTGTATGTGAATAAATGGCTGCGGAAATTCTTTACGGCCCTTGAGAAGGCCCAGGACGACGGTGATTTCGCTACGACAGGGTTCTCGAGCTATATGGATTCTTATCCGTCCGATGGCCTGATATATCTTCCCTGCGCTTCATATTCAGAAATGGGCCGCTGGTCCATGCCCTATGAGTCCGGCCTCAAATACAGCCCCGTCTTAGACGCGGTTAAATCCGCGAACCGCGCTGAGGACTGGATGCAGTTTATCCGCGGCGGTTTTTTCAGGAATATGCTCGTGAAATATCCCGAAAGCGATATGATGCACAAGAAAATGCTGTGTTTGTCCAGAAAAATAGATTTTCACCGCGATGCTCCGGAGTTTGAAGAAATGCAGAAGTGCCTTTTCCGCGCTCAATGCAACTGCGCGTACTGGCATGGTATTTTCGGCGGCATTTACATGAGGCATCTCCGGGCGGCTATTTTTCACGAACTCCTTAAATGCCAGAAAATACTTATCAGGCTCTCGGGCGGAGCGATTGTCGCCAATGACGGGGCGGGTTATTCGGGCTATCGTGAGATACAGCTCTGCAACGGCGAATACTGCCTTCGCGTGCTTCCGGAGCTTGGCGCCTCGGTGTCGGAATTTTCTCAATACAAGAGTTGCCACAACATGGGTTTTGTGATCCGCCGCCGCAGAGAGGTCTATCATGAAGAGCTGAAGCCCGCGGGGCTTTCCGCGTCCGCCGGAGTGTCCGAGAGTGTTCCTTCTACGGCTGGCGCCGACGCGGTCAGTATAAAAGATATTTTTTATGACTGGTATGACAGAAATTCTTTTATCACTCATTTTTTCCAGAACAACACGCGGCTTTCTGCTTTTGCTAAAAGCGCTTATGGCGAACAGGGGGATTTTGTCAATCAGGTGTTTGCGCACTCAGGCGAAGCGGGCCCGGGGGAACTGGCTTTCCTCAGGTCCGGCCATGTGTGGTGCGGGGATTATTTCGCGCTCGTGTCAGTGGAGAAAAAATTCTCACTGCGGGAGAATTTTACGATTGTCTATAATTACAGGATCAAAAACAATTCGGACAGGGCGCTGCACTTTTATCCTGGCACGGAGATGAATTTATCGCCGTCCTCTCCGAGAACGGCGATTTTTATCGTATCCGGCAAGGAAGAAAAGTGCGATGCTTTCCTGGACACGCCCTCGGATAAAGTGTCGCTGAGGGATGATAAATACGGCGTGACAATGGAATTCTCTTATTCCTCCCCAGCCCGGGTGTGGATGTTTCCCGTCTATACCGTCTGCAGGCTTGAAGACGGACTGAAAAAAATATATCAGGGAACATCTCTCACATTCCGCGAAGAGATCTTTTTGCGGCCGGGAGAAAGCGCCGAGAGGAACATTGTGGTGAAAACACTGTGACAGAAATCCTTTGTTTGGCCGTGATCTTCGGTGTCTTATCATGTGATACTGTTCTCGTCGGCCAATTTATGTATTCGCGGCCTTTGATCGCCGGGCCGATAGCGGGCTTGTGCCTTGGTAATCCGTATGTCGGTTTTATAGCGGGCTTGTGTGTCGAGCTTATATGGGTCAGGGTTATTCCCATAGGCGATTCCGTGCCGCCGGACAGCACGCTGACGGCTGTTCTGGCCAGCGCAGCCGCCGCGACTGCCGCGCGGAATCTCGGCATTGATAATATTTCAGCCGTTATCCCGGCTCTTGCGGTGAGCGTTCCCTGCGGTATATTGTACAAAATGGCTGAGATCAGATTGCGCGCGTCCAATGCGGGCATTGTTGACGCGGTCAGGGTAAAGATAATCAGGGGTGATTTCGTCTCCGTTGACCGGGAAATATTTTATGCCGTGATACGGAAATTTTTTATAAGCGCCGCTTTTTTTCTTGCCGCCTATGCGCTTGTCACAGCGTTGCCGGAAGGATACTGGCGCGTCATGGATATTACGCGCGGCAGTGAAATCGTCATGAGGTTTATTTATATTTTGTGTTTCGCGCAGCTTTTTGAGATGTTTCTGAAATGGAAGTAGAAAAAATATTAATTTCTAAAGGTGTGCTGAAAAAAGTGTTTTTCAGGTCATTTTTGCTGCAGGCTCTGTGGAATTTCAAGGGTATGCAGAACGCGGGTTTTCTCTATACTATAAAGCCCGCCCTGGATTTTCTGTATCCTGTTCCGAATGAGAGAAAAAACGCTTATACCAGGCATTTGGATTTCTTTAACACGCACCCGTATTACGCCTCCTATATCATAGGCGCTGTCTGCGCGGCCGAGGAAAGATATGCCGCTACGGATTCGGATGATGAACTCGCCCGCATAGTCGGCATCAAAAAGATCCTTGGCGGGCCCATAGCCGCTTTCGGCGAGTCGCAAATATGGGGGACGCTCAGGCCCTTTGCCGCCGTGATAGGCGTGTTTTTTATAATCCTTTTTTCAAAAAATATAGCTCTTATGTGGATAGGCCCCGCGGCGGCTTTTATTTTTTACAGTTCTGTCCACTTATATCTGAGATATTGCGGCCTTGAAGACGGCTATAAACTCGAGGATCAGGTTTTTGAGGGCCTCTTCACCGGAAAGCTGCAGAAAAGTTTTGTGTATATGAGGATAACGGCTATTGTTATGGCCGTGTTCCTTCTGGTGCGGGGTTTCCTGGGCGCGGGACCGTCCGTTATGCTGAAAACAGCGTATCCGGTGGTTTTCATCATAGTGGCGCTTTTCATAAAAAAGGTGCCCGCGACCGTTCTTTTTTACGCCGTTCTTATCGCGGGGGGGCTATTTGCAAGATTCTGTTATTAGAAAATATGTCATCCGGCTGGATGCAGGGGTGCATGTGAGGACGGCGCTCACAATATCAAAGTTGTCTGAAAAATTTGAGAGTAAACTGTTCATAGGCAAGGACGGCGAAGAGATCTCTTTTGATTCGCCTCTGGGGCTCCTCACTCTCGGCATCAGCAAGGGTGACGAGATCTCCGTGCGGATACAGGGGGCCGATTCCTTGGAACTTGCGCGCGCATTTGATAAATTAGTGGAAGAGAATTTTGGGGAATGACGGGACCGGCAAAATCCGCCGGACAGAAGGATTAATCTTGAGGCGGCATTTTGGGGAGTAAAAAATATGGTTTATAAAGGCATGGCTCTTTCACCGGGTATAGCGATAGGCAGGGTATATTCGCTCAAGAGAGCGGCCCACAAGGTGCATCGCAGGAGCATCCTGCCGAATGAAGTAAAGCCCGAGATTTCGCGTTTCAGAAAGGCGGTGGATGATACCCGCAAAGAGATGATCTCGGTCGAGGACAAAGTCAAAAAAGCGCTCAGCAGCAAGAAAAGCAGCATATTCGAGGGCTACCGTCTATTCCTTGAGGACAAAATGCTGATAAATGAAACAGAAACGCTTATAAAAGACCAGAGAGTGAACGCGGAGTTCGCGTTCTCGATGCAGCTCAACAAAATAATCTCGGAATTTAAAAAAATAAAAAACGATTATTTAAAGGAACGCGCGCGCGATGTTTCAGAGCTGGGGAGAAGGGTCATGTCCCACCTTATGGATATGGACGACAAGGTCCTCTGGGGAGACATCCCCCCCGATTCGGTGCTTGTCGCTTATAACATAACGCCATCGGACACGGCGCACATGAAAAGTAACAATATCAGGGCTTTTGTAACGGATATCGGCGGAAAAACCTCGCACACCGCCATTGTGGCGAGGGCCCTGGAAATACCCGCGGTTACGGGCCTGAGGGATTTTTCGGTTATTGCCGAACCCGGGCAGGATATTATCGTGGACGGCGAAAACGGTATAGTCATTACGGATCCCGACGAGGAAACCGTGATAAATTATAAAAGGGAAAGAAAGCGCTATCAGGATGAACAGCATTCTTTACAGAAACTCATGGATCTGCCGGCTGTCAGCACGGACGGGGTGACTTTCGGCATTGAGGCGAATATAGAGATAGCTGAGGAAATAGCCACGGCTCTCGCTTACGGCGCGGAGGGAATAGGCCTTTACCGGAGCGAGTACATGTTTATAAACTCTGAGGCACTTCCCGGAGAAGATGAACAGTATGCGCAGTATAAAACCGTTTGCGAGAAAATGCTTCCGTACCCGGTGATAATCAGAACCATTGATCTGGGGGCGGATAAGCTCTCGGATGCCGTCAAGCTGCCCCCGGAGCAGAATCCTATGATGGGCCTCAGGTCCATACGCCTGTGTTTTAAGATCCCGGAGATATTCAAAACCCAGATAAGAGCGCTGCTTCGCGCATCCGAGGCCGGGAATCTGAAGATAATGATACCCATGATAACGAATGTTTCCGAGATTAAAAAAGTGAAGACGATAATCAGCGAGGCCAAGAGAGAGCTGGAAAAGGAAGGTGTTCCTTTCAACGGGCGCGTCGAGGTCGGCGCCATGATAGAGGTGCCGGCGGCGGCCGTGGCGGCCGATCTGATAGCGGAGGAAGCCGATTTTCTCAGCATCGGGACAAATGATCTCATCCAGTACACTTTCGCCGCCGACAGGATGAATGAGAATGTGGATTATGTGTATGAACAGGGAAATCCGGCGCTCATGAGGCTGATAAAATTCGTGATAGACTCCGCGCACAAAAAGCAAAAATCCGTCGCCCTGTGCGGCGAGATGGCCTCCGACCCCGCCTTTACAAAAATACTCATGGGCATGGGGCTCGACACGTTCAGCATGTCGGCTATAGCCATACCGAAAATCAAGAAAATAATAAGAACGACTTCCGCGAGGGAAGCGCAGGACTTCGCCGACAAATTCATCGCGGGCTCCTTTTCACAATAGTTTTTATGAGGGATACCGAAAAAGTAAAATTAATAGCTGACAAATTCGCGCTCATCCGCGGAGAACTCTCTAAGGTCATTGTCGGACAGGAAAGTGTCATCAAACAGCTCCTGACGTCTCTTTTCGCCCGCGGGCATTCCCTTATTGTCGGCGTGCCGGGGCTGGCCAAGACGATGATGGTGTCGTCTCTGGCCCAGGCGCTGGACCTCAAATTTTCCAGGATACAATTTACGCCCGACCTGATGCCTTCCGATATAGCGGGTACCGACGTGATAGAGGAGAACGTGAATTCAGGGAGAAAGAATTTCAGATTTATAAAAGGCCCGGTTTTCGCCAACATCATTCTTGCCGACGAGATCAACCGCACGCCGCCGAAAACGCAGGCGGCTCTTCTTGAGGCGATGCAGGAGCATCAGGTAACGGCCGCAGGAAAAACCTATAAGCTGGACGAGCCGTTTTTTGTCATAGGCACACAGAATCCCATTGAACAGGAGGGCACTTATCCTCTTCCCGAGGCGCAGCTCGACAGATTTTTTACGCAGATAAACATATACTACCCGACGGAAATTGAAGAGAGGGAAATAGTCCTGCGCACGACATCTCCGGAAAACGTAAAACTCAAGACAGTGATATCGGGAGATGAGATCAGGGATATCCAGGAATTCGTCAGAAAAATACCCGTTCCTTCAAGCGCGCTTGAATACGCGGTCGATCTGGTGAAAATGAGCCGGCATCCGGACGGAGACCCTGAAATCATCAAATGGCTTTCCTGGGGAGCGGGGCCCAGGGCGTCCCAGTCCCTTGTGCTTGCGGGAAAGATCAACGCCGCGCTGGACGGGCGTTTTTCTGTGGAAGCGGGCGATATAAAGGCCGTGGCGTATCCTGTTTTGCGGCACCGCCTCATCGTCAATTTCAGCGCCGAGGCCGAAGGCATCAGCACGGATGATATAATAAAAAACATGCTTGAGAGGGCGCCGGAGAAATGACCGGCCCGGCCAGGCGATCTTTGTCGGCACGGAAGGCCGCCGGAGTTATCATGGCGGCCGCAGGCGTATGGCTTTTTCTCAATATCTCGGCCTTTGTTGATGTGACGCTCCGCGCGCGAAGCGCTTATCTTGAGGGGATGAAGTATTTGAAATGGCATGAGGATCCTGCCGTTAAAAAAGAGGCCCTTGATCTGTGGCTTGAAAAGTCAAAATCAAAAATCAGTTCATCCGAAGACAGAGAGCTCCTGGAAGAATCCCTGCGGATGCAGTATAAAATAAAAATGGAAGATAACGACGCGAAGAATGCCTATTACTGGTTTCAGACCGTCATAGAATCTTTTCAGCCGCCGCGCTCGGTTTATGTTAAAAAGGCGGAAGATAAAATAAAAGAAGCCGAAAAACTCTGGAAAGAAGCCGGATGATATTCGCCTATCTGGCTTTAACAGTTATCTGTTTCTTCTTTGTTCTTAAGGCGGCCGATACTCTTGTCGTCAGCTCGAGCGTCATAGCCCGTCATTACGGCATCCCCCCTGTTTTTATAGGAGTGGTGCTTGTGGGTATAGGGACATCAGCTCCGGAGATCTTTGTCACCCTCATGGCGTCCCTGTCTTCTCATCCGGAGATCGTGCTCGGCAACGCGGCCGGATCCATCGCCGCCAATACCGGAATCGCCATGGCGGTTATATTCTGGTTGTATGACAGAGGCATAAAAAAAGCTTCCGGCGTGGATAGGGCGGCGGTCAATAATATTTTTATAGCGCTCAATTTCCTGTTTCTCGGCGCCGGAGCTTTCAGCATGATATTTCTCCTTAAAAACAGCATCGGCCGGACGGCGGGAATAATAATGCTTTTGCTCATGGCCGCTTATTTTTATCTGACGGCTATAATCAACGGGAAACTTTTTTCGGTCGCCGTGCCGGACCGCGCCGTCGGAAAAGCATTTCTGCGTTTTACGCTTTCGCTGGCAGTCCTTATCGCCTGCTGTAAAGTGGTGGTGGCATCTTCATCCCAGGTCGCGCGCCTGGCGGGTATTTCGGAATTCATAATAGGCCTTACCATCATAGCCGTGGGCACCTCGCTGCCGGAAATCATCACATCTCTGACGGCCATGAGGAAAGGCGAATGGGGCCTCGCCGTGGGGGATCTCGTGGGCTCACAGGCGCTGAACCTTTATTTTCTCATAGGTTTGTCGGCTCTTATCAGGCCTATAGAGATGGATAATTCCGTATTTTTTTTCGGCTGGCTCGCCCTTTTTCTGGGCGAAATATGTTTTTTTCTATGGGATAAGAAAATCCCGTCACGCGTAAAATCCCTTGTTCTTTTCGCGACATACTGCGCTTATCTGTTTGCTAATGTCCGCGGCGGCTGGCGTTAAAGTTTCTTTATATCAAGGGCCGGTATGACGAGAGGCTCCTTGATGATGTTGCCCGATTTCAGTTTTGTTATGTTGCTTTTGAACAGAGCCAGGGAATTGGAGATTTTCCGGGTGTAAACGGCGTGAATATGGCTGTTGGCGTAATCCGGCAGCCGCGAGTTGACTTTCTCCCAGTCTTCAAAAAGATTCTCCGCCTCCATCAGCAGGAGCTCCAGCCGCCGCATCAGCTGGGGGATCTGAGCGTCCCCAACATAAAAATAATTCTCAAAAAGGACATTTGCCCCGTTAAAGTAGAAAGCATAAGAATCCATAAACATGTCGTCAACCACTCCGCCTGGCACGCTCTCGGGAAGCTTTGAGAATTTCTCAAGAAAACCGCTTATTATTTTATTCGCCGTCAGGACAAGCTGTATCGAGTATTTGTTTTTTCCCGAATATTTTGTGAAGCCGCTCTGTTCCTGCATGGCGAAATCCAGGAAGCGTTTCCGGGCGTCTTCCTCGGAGATGGCCGCGACGGCCGGTTTTTTCTCCGGTTTACGGAGAAGATCAAAGTGCTGCGCCGCGCCGAACATAAGGGCCGCTAAGGCGGCGATTATGATGAAAATGCCGGCATAGGGCGTTTTGAAAAATGAGTAGAATATTTTTAAGAGGGATATCCTGAAAAGGCCGGGGCAGAGAGGGTGCCTTCTTCTGCGGTGGTCTTTTCCTGTGCGGAGGTCTCTTTCCTCGGAATTGGCGCCCGAGCGCCTTTCTTCCATGCGCCTGTCGTAGCGTTTTGCCGGCGGTATTTTGCAGACGGCGCATTCCACTTCGCGGATAAGTTCGCCTTTCGCAAGACAGAAACGGACTTTGTTAAACAGCATCCATCAACCTCCCCTGCTGAAAGAATACCAAGATAAGAAGGAAATTGTCAATTTATAAGTCGCTAAAATTTACTTCCTTTTGTTGAAAGCGTAGTAACTTTTACTTCCGGGGTTATTCATTTTGGCGAATTTTTTCATCTGTGTGGCGGTATCCACTATATTGCCGTAGCGCACGGGATTTGTGTAGTCATCCTGGATCACAGCTCCTATAGACAGTGTCATCACCGGAAACTTCTGTTCCGTTCCCAGCCTGTCTTTGGATATTATATACCCTCTTTCCAGATCTTCTTGATTGTAAAGTCCCTGAATACTGCTGTCGAAATCTCTTATAATGGCCAAGCAGGATTTCTCAGCGTTTTCAGGGCTGCATATAAAAATAAAATCATCGCCGCCGATGTGTCCGGCAAAATTGTGCTCATCTGCGGAATTCCGCAGTATTGCTGCGGTTGTTTTTATAGCTTCATCTCCCCTGTCAAAACCGTAGTTGTCATTGAATGCCTTGAAGTTGTTGATATCAACATAAATGAAGGCGAACGGTTCATTAAGTTTCAGCCGGCGTCCGGCCTCGCGCATGATGGTGGTGTTGCCGGGAAGGCGTGTCAGCGGATTGGCGTCCAAAAAATACTCTGTCCTGGTTAACAGGGTATTGACCCGCGTAACCATTTCGTCAATATCAAATGGTTTTGTTACGTACTCGTCAGCGCCAAGCTTCAGCGCGGTTATTTTATCCGGGGGGGTGTCCTTGGCCGAAAGTATTATGATCGGAATAAGGGCAGTATCTTCTTTTTCCTTTAAGCAGGCGCAGATATCATATCCGTTCATCCCGGGAAGCATTAAATCCAGAATTATAAGGTCGGGTTTTTTAGTTTTGACTCCCGCTACTGCCGAAGATCCATCGGAATCCGATAAAACAGTATAGCCGGCATTTTCAAGTCCGACTTGAAGCAACTCGACAATGTGAGGATCATCGTCTATGACAAAAATTTTTTTATTATCCATTCAAGAAAAATCTACAATGCCCGCATCACTTCAGTTATTGAGGTTTTGCCGTCCCGGACAAGGGTGACAGCTTCTTCCCAGAGAGTTCTTGTCCCTGTTTTTACCGCTTCCTCTTTTATGGCGCTTACCGGGGAATTTGAGATTATAAGATCCTTGATTTTGTCAGTGATTGCAAGCAATTCATATATACCGGCTCTTCCGTAATATCCGGAATGACCGCAGTAATCGCAGCCTTTGGCTTTATAAAGAGTATCGGTTGTAAAACCCAGCCGCTCTATCAGCCGCAGAGGAGGGGTATAGGCGACTTTGCAGCGGGGGCATAGCAGACGTATCAGCCGCTGCGCGATTATACATCTGATGCATGAGGATATCAGGTATAATTCAATACCCATATCTTTTAGGCGCGTGATTGTTTCAAAAGAGTTTAATGTGTGGAGCGTAGTCAGAACAAGATGACCGGTCAGCGCCGAGCGCATTGCAATTTCCGCGGTTTCCGTATCTCTCATTTCTCCCACCAGAATGACGTCAGGATCCTGGCGCAGCGCCGCGCGAAGTCCTGCGGCGAATGTTAAACCTATGCTGCTTTTAACCTGGACCTGCGTTATTCCCGCTTCCCTTGATTTTCCGGCAAGCAGCTCATACTCTATAGGATCCTCAAGAGTTATGATGTTTTTTGAAGGTGATTTCAGGTAGTTTATCATTGCGTAGAGAGTTGTTGTCTTTCCGCTCCCGGTAGGACCGGTCATTATGATCATACCATCAGGCTCCTGCAGTATCTGCTCTATCCTGCTCTGTATATCCGGAGATATACCAAGCTGCGGGAATCCCAGAATAAAAGAAGATTTATCCAGGATTCTCAATACAAGTTTTTCACCGTAGTTTCCAGGCAGAGAAGAGACACGCAGGTCAACATTCCGGTTTAAAAAAGCTATGCTGATCTGACCGTCCTGCGGTAAACGCCGTTCCGCGATATTCATATCGCTCATGATTTTGATCCGCGATATAACATGAAGTTGTATTTGTTTAGGGAGTATCTGGACGGTCCTGAGAATCCCGTCTATGCGGTAACGGACGATTATTTCTTTTTCCTGAGGTTCAATATGTATATCACTCGCTCTCAGTTTTATTCCGGTCGTGATAAGCGTGTTGATGAGTTTTATCACAGGCGTTTCAATATCTGCCGTTCCGGGGAATTCCTGAGGCAGTGTTTTTTTACCATCGAGCCCTTCGGGTATTTCAAATTCAGAGATTATATTTGCCACTTCATCCGCCGGATAATATCTGTCCATGATTTCATGAAAGGCGCTTAGGAGCATTACTCTCGGATCGATTTTATAGCCCGTCAGCATCTGAATATCGTCAATCGCTGTCACATTCCCCGGGCTTACCATTGCCAGCGTCAATATATTGGCGTTAAGTTCAACGGGGATCACCCTGTATTTTTTCAGAAATTTTTCAGGGATTATGTTAATAATATTGTTGTTTACACCCGCTATATCAGCAAAGGGAAGAGCATAGTGTTTTTCCAAAACTGCGGCAATATCTTTTTTTTTGATAACACCAAGGCGCAGCATCGTATTCTCTACAGGTTCGTTTGAATTGATATTCGCGCTTACAGATTCAGACATCTGTTTTGAGGTAATTAGGCCGGCTTCAAGCAGAAGTTCGGAGATCATATTTGAATCTGTCACTTCATACTTATTTTGTTTTGTCATTTTTTAACAACTCCTTTTTTAGTAACCGGTTCACTTCTTCCCCCAGATATTGAAGGTCAAATGGTTTCGCCACATAAGAGTCAGCGCCGCTTTCAAAGCCCTTGAGCTCATCCATAGCGTTTGAACGGGATGTCAGGAGTATCAAGGGAATATTCTCTGTTTCGGCAGAGTCTTTGAGTTTTTTGCATAGCTGGTATCCGTCAATGCCGGGCATCAGTATGTCCGAAATAATAATCGCCGGCGGGGTATAATGTATGGTTTTCATCGCTTCATCGCTGTTTGCGGCTGTAATGATCTCAAACCCCGAATGCTCAAAATAAATTTTAACCGCTTCACGGATGGAGGGGTCGTCATCAATGATCAGGAGTTTATTTTTAACTAAAGGTTTATGCAGTATAGTGTCTATGAATTCCGTGAGCTCAATAGGGTCAAACGGTTTAGTCAGGAAGTGGTCGGCGCCGGATTTTTGGGCATTCTCGTTAGCCCCTTTTTGTGTTGAGGCGGTAAGGAAGATAACCGGGATCTTCGCTGTCACGGGATTAGCTCGTATATTTTTACAGGCCGTAAATCCGTCCATAACCGGCATACGGACGTCCATGAGGATGAGATCGGGGCGCTCCTTAACGGCTTTTTCCAGGCCGTCTTTTCCATCGGAAGCGGTGATTACATAATAACCCCCCGCGGACAGAGTCGCGTTTATGAGGTCAACTATATTTTCTTCGTCGTCAACTACAAGTATTTTTTCGTTCATAAGTTAATTATTTGCAGGCAGCGTAAAAATAAATGTGCTTCCGCGCCCAAGTTCCGATTCTGCCCATATTTCGCCCTTATGCTGGGATAGTATTCCCCGTGTTATCGCGAGCCCCAGCCCGGACCCCCTGCATTTTTTTGAAATGT
>VMTH01000176.1 GCA_013791745.1 Candidatus Omnitrophota bacterium | reverse complement strand
GGTTTTCGTGACCTTTCTGATCTGCATTTCAGGAAAAATAGCTATGTCTTTCAGACCTATGCTGTAATTCCCTGCCTTATCAAAAGATTTATTACTCAAGCCGCGGAAGTCCCTCATCCTCGGCACAGCTATATTGATAAACCTGTCCATAAATTCCCACATCCGGTAACGGCGCAGCGTCACCGCGCATCCTATGGGCTGGCCCTCTTTGGTTTTGAAATTTGATATGGCCTTTCTGGTTCTGGTACGCTTGGCTTTCTGACCGGTTATCCGCTCTATCTGCGCGACGGCCTCATCCAGATATTTGGCATCTTCTTTCGCGGCATTATGAGAACAGCTTATAACGATTTTCTCAAGGCGCGGAGCCTGCATATCGTTAGCGTATTTGTATTTCTTCACCATTTCCTTGATAACTTCTTTCTTTATCTCTATAAAACGGGGAGTGTATTCGGCGCTCATATTATTTCTCCGCATTTCTTACAAAATCGCGCCTTGCCGTCTTTAAGATTTTTAAACCCCACTCTTGAAGGTTCATTACAGTGGGGACAAATAAGCTTAAGAGCCGAACAGCTGACAGGCCTTTCCTTCTCCTGTATTCCGCCCGGCGTATTCTGGGTCGGCTTGGTGTGCCTCTTGACCATGGCCACTTTGGCCACAAGGGCCTTGTCAGTTGACGGGAAAACCTTGATCACCTCGCTTATCTTACCTTTATATTTTCCCTTCATCATCATGACCTTGTCTTTATTTTTAAGTTTTTTCATTATACCACTTCCGGGGCCATCGATATGATCTTCATAAACCCCTTTTCCCTCAGTTCCCTGGCCACGGGTCCGAAAATACGGGTTGACCGGGGCTCCATCTTGTCATCTAGCAGCACGCAGGCGTTATCCGAAAATCTCACCCTGATTCCGTTAACGCGCCTTATGGGGAAAGCTGTCCTGACAACAACAGCGCGGACGACTTCACCTTTTTTAACCGCAGCGTTGGGCGCGGCTTTTTTGACTGAAGCTTTTATAAGGTCCCCCACATGAGCATATCTTCTTTTTGAACCTCCGAAACAGTGAATGCACATAACAATCTTAGCTCCTGAATTGTCACACACAGTCAGCCGGGTCATCAACTGTATCATTCTTTTTCTCCAACAGATGTTTTGGCCGCATCGCCCTTGACCACTTCCACGACAGACCATTTTTTCATTTTACTCATGGGCCTTGTCTCTGTTATCACAACCGTATCGCCGGCGGCGGAAATATTTTTCTCGTCATGGCAATGCAGTTTTTTTAACTTGTTGAGAACTTTATCATACTTGGGATGGTTATAAACCTTCTTAATCTCCACCACTCTGGTTTTACTATTTTTATCTCCTATAACAATCCCTTTTAATTTCTTACGCATTTTGCCCCCCGCTGCGGCTCGCCTTCAGTTTTTGGGCGGTCAGATAAGTCGATACCCTTGCTATATTCTTTTTTACCTTGCCGATCTGTGAAATATCCTTAAGAGCCCGCTGCTTCTTCTTCATTCTCATAAGAACGAGCTCTTTTCCATAATCCCTGAGCTTGTCTTCGAGCTCGGATACTGATAATTCCGCAAACTTTATTTTCTTCGCCATCAGTGCCTCTCCACGATCCTCGTTTTAAGTCCCAGTTTATGAGTTACCAACTTAAAAACTTTTTTAACTTCTTCCTCGGGGATGCCCTCTATCTCAAACATCACCTGCCCCGGTTTGACAATTGCCACCCAGCCCTCAACGGCACCCTTTCCTTTTCCCATGCGCGTTTCAGCCGGCTTTTTCGTGATAGGTTTATCCGGGAAAAGCCTTATCCATATTTTCCCTGATTTCCTTACGCTCCTGACCAGGCCGATTCTGCATGCCTCTATCTGCCTGGCCGATATTTGTTTAGCCCCAAGGGATTTGAGTCCCCATTCCCCGAAAGACACCGCGACAGCGCGCGTAGCCACGCCACGGATACGCCCTTTCTGTACCTTTCTGTGTTTAACTTTTTTCGGAGCCAGCATTATTTACTATCCTTCGTATCAACAGCCGGAATAGAAGCGTCGGCGATAGGAGCGGCTTCATCCGCCACAGCCACCACTTCTCCGGTTTTGAGCGCGGGCCGGACCTGAGCGTCTTTTATATGCACCCAGGTCTTGACGCCTATAACGCCGTATTTGGTATAAGCCTTGGAAAAACCATAACTGATATTTTTCGCGAGCGACTGAAGAGGGACACTCCCGTCTTTAAACCATTCTTTTCTGGCGATTTCATTTCCGCCGAGACGCCCGGATACCATCACTTTGGCTCCTTTCGCGCCCTCGCTCATTATATTTTTGATCATCCGTTTGCACACGCCGCGGAACGGCATCTTCTTCTCCAGCTGCACCGCCACCATTTCGGCGACTATCGGCCCGTCAAGGAAAGGCTGCTTGATCTCAGCGACATTGATCTTCACTTCTTTGCCTATCGCCGCGCCTATGTCCTCGCGAAGCGCGTCAATGGTCACGCCTTTCTGGCCTATGACAAGGCCCGGGCGCGCCGTGCAAATAGTTATAACGATCTGATTTGACGCTTTTTCAATCTCCACTTTTGAGATCTGCGAACGGCCGAGTTTTTTTTCAACAACCCGCCTTATCTTCACATCTTCCATAATAAAGTCCGCGGCGCTGCCTTTAACAAACCATCTGCTGATCCAATTTTTGTTAATGCCTATTCTGACACCGTAAGGGTGTATCTTCTGGCCCATATCAGTTCCCCGCTCCCGTTAAAAAATTCATCATTTCTTACTCTCCATTGCTGACAAAGCCACCGTTATGTGACTTGACCTTCTTTTATACAGGCACGCGCGGCCGAAAGGACCCGGCCTCATCCTCTTAAGCGCCGGTGCGGGCGTGGCAAATATGGTTTTTACAAATAATTTTCCCGAGCCCTGCGCCGCGGCTGAATTTATCAGCTTTTTCACAACCACAGCCGCGGGAGTTTTCTTCACCTCAAGCTTGGCGACGGCGGTTTCAACATCGGCCCCTCTGACCATGTTGAGATAACGCTGTATCTTTTTGGGCGACAATCTCACATATTTTGCGGTTGCTTTACATTCCATAATTTTTATTTTTTGAGGCCCACGGCATCCCTTTTACCCTGGCCGTGGCCTTTAAAAAACCTCGTCGGTGAAAATTCTCCGAGCCGGTAGCCGACCATGGCCTCTGTCACATACACCGGCATAAATTTTTTTCCGTTGTGCACAAGAAAAGTCAACCCCACCCATTCGGGGATGATGACGGAAGACCTCGCCCATGTCTTTATGGGCTGTTTCTTGTCAGCCTTTTTGTGCTTAGCTATTTTATCAAGCAAACGCTCGTCGACATACGGGCCTTTTTTAGTTGATCTGCTCATTTATTTCCTCTTTTTCCTTCTGGCTATTATCAGAGCCCCTGAAGCCTTCTTGGGATTCCTTGTCTTAAACCCCTTCGCCGGAATGCCCTGCGGAGACCTCGGCACATTTCCGCCGTGACTCCTGCCGCGGCCGCCGCCGTGCGGATGATCGACAGCGTTCATCGCCGTACCGCGCACATGAGGCCTGCGGCCCGTGTGGCGCTTCGCCCCTGCGCATCCGAATTTTCTGCTCCCGTGCTCAATATTATCGAGCCGGCCTATCGTGGCCTGTGAGGCCGCGAAAACCTTTCTTATTTCTCCTGACGGCATTTTTAAAACAGCGTAAGTATCATCCCTACTCATTATAACCGCGAAACCGGCCGCCGAACGGGCTATTTTCCCGCCTTTGCCCGGAATTATCTCTATGTTATGGACAAAAGTGCCTCCGGGAATACAATTCAAAGGCATGGAATTCCCGGGATGAAGAGGAGCCTGTGATTTTGACGAGATAACCGTCTTGCCCGTCTTCAGGCCGTCCGGATGAAGTATATATCTTTTCTCGCCGTCACTGTATTCTATGAGCGATATGCGGCAGCTCCTTCCGGGATCGTATTCAACACTCTGAACTATTCCGGGCATATCCCATTTATCTCTTCTAAAATCGATCAGCCTGATCCTTCTTTTCTGTCCGCCGCCGCGGAATCTGACTGTCACGCGGCCGGTGTTATTTCTGCCGGCGCTGGATTTCGCGGGAATCGTCAGGGGCAGATGGGGTTTGACCCTTATTCTGTCAGTCGGCTCGGTCCGGCCGCGCCTGGATGACGTTGTCGGTTTATAATACTTCATGCCGCTTCAAACCCCTGTATGGTTTCGCCTTTAACAACTTTAACATAAGCCTTTTTATAGCGCGACCTGAAACCGGCGTGGGCGCCTTTCCTTTTCAGCTTCGGCTTGGTGTTGACCGTTTTCACGCTCTCAACTTTCACGCCAAAAAGCTCGGTGACTGATTGTTCAATCTGGCTTTTCGTGGCCTTAGGATTCACAAAGAATACATAAATATTTGCTTCCACGCGCAAACGCTCGGATTTTTCCGTAAAAGCCGGCCAGAGTATCACGGCAGAATTGGCGAGCTTCATGCCTTCACCCCGTCAAGAGCCCCGTCCACAAATATCACGGCATCGCAGTATATGATTTTCCTCATATTAAGATCTGATACACATTCGAGCGAAACATTTTTTATATTCCTGAAAGGCAGGGCAAATTCCCTGTCCAGTTTTTCTGTCACGATGAGTATTTTGATATCCTTTTTAAAACTTTTAGACAGGAATTTGACGGCTTCCCCTGTTTTCTTGAAACCGGCTGATACCATAGAATAAATCTTACCTTCGGAAGCGAGCCTCGAAAGCACGTGCCTGAGAGCCGCACTTTTCTTTTTTTTGCTGAGCTTGTTGGTTTTAACTCTCGGCCGGGGGCCGAAAATGATACCGCCACCGGGCTTCAGAGGAGTTCTTATGCTTCCCTGTCTGGCGTTGCCGGTTCCTTTCTGGCGGTAGGGTTTTTTGCCGCCTCCGCGCACTTCCCCTTTGGTCTTCGTGCTGCCTGTAAAATTTTTGCGCAGATACTCCTTGAGCGCCTCATTGATAAAGCGGTCATCGTAGGAAACGCCGAAAATGTCGGCGCTCAGAACTTTCTCGCCCTCCAATTTTCCGGATACTTCTATCACTTTCGCTTTATTCATTTTATTTTCTTTATCACCAGAAGGCCGCCGCGGCTTCCCGGAGCCGCTCCGGTAAGATACAGCTTGTTGTTCGCAGAATCAACCGACGCCACTTTCATATTCTTAACCGTCACTTTGTCACTGCCCATGCGGCCAGCCATTTTCAGCCCGGGCAAAACCCGCGACGGATATGACGATGAACCTATGGACCCGGGAGACCTGTACTTATCCTTCTGGCCGTGACTTTTCTGGCCGCCTTTAAAGTTCCAGCGTTTCCGGGTGCTGGCAAAACCTTTCCCTTTTGAAATACCGGTGACACTGACGATAGATCCTTTTTCAAAGACATCCGATATCTGTATTTTGTCGCCGGTAGCGCAGGAGAATTCTCCGCGTATTTCACGCGAAGCTTTTATGCTTTTCATACCGGCCTTCGCGGCGATCCCGCCGATGGCTTTATTGGATTTTCCGCCCTCACAGGCTATTTTCACAGCCTGATAACCGTCTTTCTTAACCGTCTTGACATCCACAACGAGATTTCGCGGAACCTCCACAGCCGTACAGGCGAGTTCCGCGGTGTCGGTGAAAATACGGCACATGGTGCCTTTCATTCCAAGCACAGCGTTCGGCAGTTTCGGGGTCTTCGCTTCCGTCATTGACTCAGGTCCTTCACCGTGATATCGATGCCCGCCGGAAGAGAGATATCGCGGAGGATATTCATCACTTCCTTCGTTGGGTTCTTGATCTCTATCATCCTCTTGTGTATTTTGGTCTCAAACTGTTCCCGCGATTTCTTGTCCGCGTGGGGACTTCTCAAAACAGTGTAAAGTTTTCTCTTTGTCGGAAGAATGATCGGTCCCGTTATGATGATGCCCTTGTGAGAGAGCTGCGCCATTATGGTCTTCACCGATTCTTCAAGAAGCCTGTAATCGTAAGAGAAAACCTTTACCCTGATTTTTTCCATCTAATATTCCTTTTATTCTAGTATCTTCGAGATCACGCCGGAAGCAACGGTGTGGCCGCCTTCCCTGATGGCGAATCTGAGGCCCTCTTCCATGGCTATCGGATATATGAGCTCAGCCGTCACCTCGACGTTGTCTCCGGGCATCACAAGATCCCGGCCCGAAGGAAGATGAACCGTTCCCGTGACATCCGTGGTCCTTATGTAGAACTGGGGCCTGTAGCCGGTCACAAAGGGAGTGTGCCTTCCGCCCTCTTCTTTCTTGAGGACATAAACCTGCGCGACAAACTTCTTGTGCGGGGTTATGCTGCCGGGTTTTGCCAGCACCATACCTCTCTCTATCTTTTCTTTATCAACGCCCCTCAAAAGGATTCCGACGTTATCTCCCGCCTGGGTTGAATCAAGAATTTTTCTGAACATTTCAAGGGATGTGGCAACGGTCTTTATGACTTCCCCGAAACCCACCACTTCTATTTCCTCTCCCATCTTAAGCTGGCCCCTCTCCACGCGTCCGGTGGCAACAGTACCGCGGCCGGTGATGGAGAATATGTCTTCCACCGCCATGAGGAAAGGTTTGTCCAGATCTCTCTTGGGCTCCGGTATGGCCTCATCACAGTTCTTAACGAGCTCCAATATCGGCCCGCAGTTAGGACAATCCGGCTTACCGCAGGCGCATTCCAGGCATTTCGTCGCCGAGCCCTTGGCTATTCTGACATTGTCTCCGTCATATTCCTGTTTTGAAAGGAGCTCCCTGATTTCCAGCTCCACAAGATCCAGCAATTCCGGATCGTCGACCTGGTCTGTTTTATTGATGAACACCACCATGCTGGGTACGCCGACCTGGCGGGCGAGCAGTATGTGCTCTCTCGTCTGGGGCATAGGGCCGTCGGCGGCGCTGACAACAAGTATCGCTCCGTCCATCTGAGCGGCGCCGGTGATCATATTTTTTATATAATCGGCGTGACCGGGACAGTCTATGTGAGCATAGTGCCTGGTGTCCGTTTCATATTCCGAATGATGTATCGCAATTGTAATCCCTCTTTCTTTTTCCTCGGGAGCGTTATCAATATCCTCATATTTCTCAAAAGCGGCTTTGCCTAATTTTGACTGCAGTAATGTAATAGCTGATGTTAAAGTTGTCTTGCCGTGATCCACATGTCCGATGGTACCGATGTTAACATGCGGCTTACCCCTCTCAAATTTCGCCTTAGCCATTAATTCCTCCTTGACCGCCGAAGCGGCCATATCGGCAAACCTTTGCCGACTGCTATCCTTTCCCTATTACAGCCTCCGCCACATGCACCGGGACCCGCTCGTAACCTTTCGGCGTCATAACGTAACCCGCTCTTCCCTGTGTCAGAGACCTTATCACCGTGGCGTATCCGAACATCTCCGCCAGTGGCACAAATGCCCTTATGATAGTCAAATTGCCTTCTGTTGTCAACCCCCCTGTATTGCCCCGACGGGAAGACAGGTCTCCGAGCACATCTCCGAGATACTGGGTGGGTGTCCTTACCTCAATATCCATAACGGGTTCCAGCAGGATGGGCGCGGCTTTTTTCAGCGCCTTTTTCATCGTTTCAAAGGAACCTATCCTGAAAGCCAGTTCCGAAGAATCCACCTCGTGAAAACTTCCGTCCAAAAGTTCCACCGTTAAATTCCTGACAGGATAACCGGCCAGAGGCCCTGACTCGATGCCCATTTTCACGCCGGCTTCAACGGCGGGAATGAACTGCGAGGGAATACTCCCTCCTTTGATGGAATTCTTGAACTCAAATTTTTCTTCGCTGTTGGGCGAGATTTTCAGCACAACGTGCGCGTACTGGCCGTGGCCGCCGGTCTGCTTGACATATTTACCGTTTTCTATCACTTCCGCGGTGATGCCTTCTTTATAATTGACTTTCGGCGTCGACACCCTCAGGGGCACGCCGAACTCTCTCCTGATCCTCTCTATGTTCACTTCCAGGTGGAGCTCTCCCATCCCGGAAACTATCGTTTCGCTGGATGTTTCGTCTTTCCTGACAAGGAAAGTGGGATCTTCATCAACGAGTTTTGAAAGCGCCATTGACAGCGCGTCAAGCTGGCCGGGTTTGGCGGGCTCAATGGCCTGGGATATCACCGGATCCGGAAAAACGGGCGGCTCAAAAACCAGATTCGTATTTTTTGATGAGAGGGTCTGGCCGGTCCTCGTGTTTTTCAAACCGGCCACCGCCACGATATCTCCGGCGGTGATGTTTTTTATTATTTCCTTTTTATCGGCGTGCATAGAAAATATCCTGTCTATCTTCTCCACCCTGTCCTTGCTGGTGTTATACAGCCTCTTCCCCGAATCAAAAGAACCGGAATAAACCCGCAGAAAAGCGAGTTTACCCAGGAACTGATCCGTCACTATCTTGAAGACGAGGGCCATGAAATCCCCCTGAGCGGAATTTTTTATTGTGCTGTATTCTTTTGTTTCCAGGTTGAAAACGTTCGTGTCCGGCACATCCAGCGGAGAGGGCAGATATGCGCAAACGGAATCAAGCAGAAACTGAACGCCCTTGTTCTTGAACGCCGAGCCGCACACCACCGGGACAAAGCGCTTGTTTATGACCGCGTCCCTCAGCGCGTCTTTTATGAGTTTCACCGGGACGGGCTTGTTTTCAACAAGAAGCTCCAGTATCTCATCATTAACTTCACTCAGACTTTCCAGCAGCTCCCCGCGGGTCTTTTCGCATATATCTTTAAGGTCATCCGGGACGTCGGATTCCGTCCACGTGCTGCCGTCCGCCTCACTTCCGTAAACCCTCATCTTTTCTTCTATGACATCAATCGTGCCCATGAAATCCTTTTCGGCGCCGGCGGGAATGGCGATCGGCAATATTTTCTGAGCGAAAGTCTTTCTCATCTGTTTCACAACCTTCCAGTAATCCGCCCCCGGCCTGTCGAGCTTGTTGATGAAAGCCACTATCGGCACCTTGTGCCGGGTGGCCTGGTACCAGACCGTTTCGGACTGGGGCTCAACGCCGCCCACGGCGCAGAAAACAACCACGCATCCGTCAAGAACGCGCAGCGACCTCTCCACCTCGGCGGTAAAATCCACATGGCCGGGCGTGTCTATGATGTTTATCTGGTGCTTCACTCCCGCGGGATAATCCCAGGAACACACCGTAACGGCGGACTGTATGGTAATGCCTCTTTTTCTTTCCTCTTCAAGATGGTCCATGATCGTTGTGCCGTCATGCACCTCGCCCATCCTCCATATACGTCCCGTGTAGAAAAGCACCCTCTCCGTTGTGGTTGTCTTACCCGCGTCAATGTGCGCTATAATGCCTATGTTTCTTAATTTTGAAATATCAACTTCCATAATTTTATTTCTGAACTATATCCTGAAAATCCCGAAAAAAGGGATCAAAGTTTTCTTATAATCAGCGCATCCTCCGCAAGAAAGTCAATATCTGTAATGAGCAAAAGCCTTATTGGCCTCCGCCATTTTATGAACGTTTTCTCTTTTTTTCATGACGGAGCCCTCACCCTTATAAGCGTCTATGAGCTCCATCGCCAGTTTCTTATGCATCGGGGCGCCCTTCCTCTTTCTGGCCGCCTCTAGTATCCAGCGCATCGCCAGATCCTGCCCTCTTTCGTCGGTCACGGGCTGCGGGATCTGATATGTCGCGCCGCCAACGCGCCGCGATTTGACCTCGACCTGCGGGCGGAGATTGGTCACCGCCTTGTCAAGAAGATCTTTCTGCGGCACCTTGAGCTGTTTGGACGCCTCATCCAGGGCACCATACATTATTCTCATAGCCGCGTTTTTCTTACCCTCTTTCATTATGTTATTTATAAACAGCGTTATCATAAGGCTGCCGTATTTGATGTCCGGAAGCCGTCTTCTGGATGTGTGGATTTTTATTTTTTTCCTGCTCATTCTTTCTTACCTCTTTTCGTGCCGTATTTGGATCTGGACTTCTTTCTGCCGTCGGTTCCCGCCGCATCGAGCACTCCCCTGACAAGATGATATCTCACGCCCGGGAGATCTTTAACCCTGCCGCCCCTTATCATGACTATGGAATGTTCCTGGAGATTATGCCCTATGCCCGGGATATACGCCGTTACTTCCATACCGTTTGTGAGCTTCACCCTGGCCACTTTTCTGAGAGCCGAATTCGGCTTCTTGGGTGTGGTGGTATAGACTTTAACGCACACGCCCCTTCTCTGCGGACATCTTTGAAGAGCCCTGTTTTTCTTGGCCTTTTTAAAGCTCTCTCTTCCGCTCTTTATCAGCTGATTAGTCGTCGGCATTTAATTCAATCTCCTTAAAAAAAAATTTCAAAACGTTCCTATAATAAACATTTGTCCGGAAAAAAGTCAATAACTAAATATTACCCTGTCCATAATCCCCGCGCTCAGTCATTTGCGGGAGGGAGCATTTTTTTAAAGGCCTCGGTGAACTCGTCAAATTTAAACGGTTTCACCAGAAACACGGCCGGGCCGGGGGGCGCCATCGTCTCAAAAACAGCCCTGTCGCTCATAAGGGCCGATTCGAATATGACGGGAATGTCTTTAAACTCAGGGTCTTTTTTGAGTTCCGCCAGCGCGTGATACGCGTCCTCATCCGGCATTATCACATCCGTTATTATAAGGTCCGGCCGGACTTTGCGCGCAAGATCCGCGAGTTCCCCCGCGTTGGCGGCCTCAAGGATATTAAAATCCCCCAGCTCGTTGACCATGGCCTTGAGCACTTCCCTGATATAAGGCTCATCTTCGGCGATCAGGATGACTCTTTTTGACATTATTTAGCGGCTTTTTTACGCTCGCTTTTTTACGCTCGCTTTTTTTCTTATAAAGCCTCTTGTCAGCGGCATTGAGCAGTTCTTTCAGAGAAGCGCCGTCATCCGGATAAACGGCCGCGCCGAAAGATATGCCTATTGAGCTTTCCGCTTTTTCAAGAGCCTGGGTGGAAGCGCGTATCTTTTTTGTGATTTTCGCCGCCAGCTCCCGCGCTTCGGCAAGGCCCATCTGAGCCATGATCACAAACTCGTCGCCGCCGAACCTGAATACCTTTTCCGAAAATTTTCGCATGACCCTGGCGATCTCATAGAGCGCCGCGTCGCCGGCAAGATGGCCCAGCCTGTCATTGTATTTCTTGAATCCGTCCACATCAAAAAAAATGACCGCAAGTTTTTTCCCGCCGGCCTCTTCCTTCATACGGAGAAACCAGTAGTCCATCACATTTTTTCTGAAAACCCGCGTCAGCGAATCATAAGAGGCCTCAAACCAGATCTTCTTCATTTTGTTGATCTCGACGAAATTGACTCTTTTCAGCCGCCTGTCTATATTAAGGAAATAATCCAGCGCGGCAACGCGAAATCCCACATTCCTGGCGAGTTTTTCGCTCATCAGGTATTTGTGATCCAGTATGGCGCTCCAGAGCACCCTGGCCTCTTCCTCTTCCGTGCGCAGGCCCGTGAGATAATGTATTATGTGGGAAAAGAATTTCTCTTCCCTCGCTATGGCATCCAGCTCCGGCCCCAGAAGCTTTTTCTCGGGCGAATCGTCCTCCGAAAGGATCTCCAGCGCCTCTTCCTCAAAACCCTCTATGTTTTCTTTTTTATCCATTTCCTCAATCCCTCTTATTGATTTTTCGAGCTAATGTTACTACAATTTTTCAAATGTATCAATATAAAAAAATCTTCGGCGCTGTTTTTGCCGCCATAGCGCTCTCGGCAAATGTTTTCGCGGAAGAGCAGCCTGTGAAAAAAAATGTTCTTTCCGTCACTTATATAGATGTCGGCCAGGGAGACAGCATCCTCATTGAGACGCCGGAGGGGAAAAACATCCTCATTGACGCGGGAAACGGCCCCACGGAATGGAGCAGTTTTGACGCCGGAGCAGGCATTGTCGTGCCCTTCCTGAAAAAACTCGGGATCAAAAAACTGGACTATGT
The DNA here is from genome assembly GCA_013791745.1 of Candidatus Omnitrophota bacterium. Classification (NCBI taxonomy): domain Bacteria; kingdom Pseudomonadati; phylum Candidatus Omnitrophota; species Candidatus Omnitrophota bacterium. The sequence goes on along the minus strand of VMTH01000176.1, from coordinate 16,043 downwards.
GATCATGTCTCACCCCCATAACGATCACATAGGCGGACTCCCGTCGGTACTGAAAGCTATACCGGTAGATACTTTTGTAGATCCCGGTTTTCAGTACAGTTCATATGTTTATGAAAATCTGCTTGAACTCGTGGAAGAAAAAGGATGCAAATATGTGGAGGCGCGCGCGGGTGACAAGATCAAGCTCGACAAATACTGCTATTTCAAAGTGTTCAATCCTCCCCGCGACAGATATTTCAGGGGCGGCTCCGAACCAAACGAAAATTCGCTGGTGCTGAAACTTGTCTATAAGGATGTATCCTTCCTTTTTACAGGAGACGGTGAAAAACAAACCGAAAGATTTATGGTGCAGAATTTCAAAAAAGAGCTCCTGTGCACGGTTCTGAAAGTGTCGCATCACGGCTCCACGTCTTCAACGACGCAGGAATTCATGGACTGGGCTGGGCCGCTTTACGCGGTTATATGCGTGGGGTCCAAAAACCGCTTCGGCCATCCGAAAAAAGCGACTTTGAAAAGACTGCAGGATTACGGCTGTAAAATATTCAGGACAGACCGTGACGGGAGCATACGCATTACCACTGACGGAAAAAGATACAGCACCGAGCTCCTGAAAGAAAGCAAAAAAAGCGGACAGAAGAGCAATGAATAAAATACTTATAAAGAACATTTTCCTGTGCGCCTGTATGGACGACGACTCCCGGGAACTTAAAGACTGCGATATACTGATAGAAGGCAACAGAATAAAGAGCATCGGGAAAAATATACAGGAGCCGGCGGACACAATCATCGACGGCAGATATAAAATAGCTCTTCCGGGATTTGTGAACACGCATCATCATTTCTACCAGACCTTGACCAGGGTACTGCCGCAGGTTTCGGACGCCAAGCTCTTTGACTGGCTGATATATCTTTACCGTATATGGGAACACCTCAGTCCCGAATGGGTGGAGGTATCAACAAAACTCGCCGTAGGGGAACTTTTCCTTTCGGGCTGCACCACCTCCCTGGATCATTATTATGTCTTCCCGCAAAGAAGTGAAAATCTGATAGATATTGAGATCGACACCGCGCGGTCACTCGGAGTGAGATTCCACCCGACAAGAGGCTCCATGTCGCTTTCGGTCAAAGACGGGGGCCTGCCGCCGGATTCAGTGGTACAGAAAGACGAAGAAATACTCAAAGACACCGAGCGGCTGATAAAAAAATATCACGATTATAACGACTTCGCTATGACAAGGATAGTGAACGCCCCCTGCTCTCCCTTTTCGGTTTCAACCGGCATTATGAAGGAAAGTATCAAATTCGCCCGTAAGCATAAGATACTCTCCCACACTCATCTGGCCGAGACTGTTGATGAAGAAAATTTCTGCAAGGAAAAATTCGGCGACACCCCCGTCAAATATATGGAACGGGTCGGCTGGCTGGGCGAGGATGTCCTTTTTGCCCACTGTGTGCATTTAAGTAATGACGATATGAAACTTCTGGGCGGCACGAAATCCTGCGTGGCGCACTGCCCGACTTCAAACCTGCGTCTCGGAAGCGGCATAGCGCCGATAAGAACGCTGATGGAAAACGGCGCCACCGTATCCATAGGCGTTGACGGTTCCGCGTCCAATGATTCCTCCAATATGCTGCTGGAGATCAGGAACGCCATGATGGTGGCCAGGGTCCGGACCGGCGTGGAATCAATGCCTGCGAGGGACGCTTTTTATATGGCAACCAGAGGCGGAGCCAAAGCCCTCGGGCGAAGCGATATAGGCGAACTCGCTCCGGGTAAGGCCGCCGACATAGCCCTGTTCAACTGCCGTGATATTTCTTTCGGAGGGACAGGCGATGCGCTCGCGGCACTTCTTTTCTGCGGCAGGGATTTCACCGCAAGCGACGTTATCTGCGACGGAAAGATAGTTGTGAAAAATAAACAATTACAGGTTTTTGACGAAAAGGAGATATGGGATGAAGCTGGAAAAATTTTTAGAAGAGATATCGCCCCTAATCTCTGATAAGGACACCCTCGCCGTCAACGCCAGTCCCCGCGAGACGGGAAACTGCAGAAAAATGGCCGCTCTGATAAATAAAGACATCCCCGGAAGTTCCGCCATGAACCTCAAAGATTTTGACATAAAGCCCTGCACGGGATGCCTCAAATGCGCGGCGGGCCCTTGTGCCCTGAGCGATGATTTCGGTAAATTCATCAACCTGATCAGAAACAGGCAGGCATTGATAATCATAAGCCCCGTGTTCTTCACCGCCGTCCCCGCACAGCTCAAGGCTCTTATAGACCGCTGTCAGGCTTACTGGTCAAACAATATAAAGCCCGTTAAAAACTGCGACGGCTATTTCGTCCTCATCGGCGAACAGTCAAAAGATTATCTTGACTGCGCCTCAAGGCCGGTGAGAGCTTGTTTTAATACGCTCGGCATCACTCACCGGGGCAGCTATTACATCCTCAACAATGAGATCTCCTGAAAACAAATCTTACAAAGACTGCTCTAAAAGCGGCATAGCCGCTAAACTGCCCGCTATTGATGTGTGGCGGAACACTTATAAAAAATACGAGATCGTCATAGAATATCCCGAGTTCAACACGATATGCCCTCTGGCGGGCCTGCCCGATCTTGGAACCCTTGTAATACGCTATGTACCGGACAAATACTGTATTGAGATGAAATCTCTGAAACTCTATCTCATCGCCTACCGGAACCTGGGAATTTTCCAGGAAAACGCCGTCAACAAAGTGCTGGGAGATATCGTCAAATATGTAAAACCAAAAACCGCGACGGTTGAAGCCATGTTCAACGCCCGTGGAGGCATGTCCTCAAAAATCACGGCGAAATACCCCCGCTGAGGAAAATTGGGAAAGCGGTATCGGTCTTTCAGTTATTGAGTTTGCCCGCTTTTCTTAACTATCCTCTATCGTTTTTCTCCGCTTCTGCCTGTGATAGGCGACCGCAAAGCGGTGCGCCTCGTCCCTCACATACATAAGTAAACGCAGGGCCGGGGAATCTTTCGCCAGCTTCAGCGTCTTGCCGTTTTTTCTGTATATGATCTCCTCGCGCTTGGCGAGGCCTATCAGTTCAATATTTTTGTTTATTTTTTTCATGCTCTCAAGGGCGGCATTTAACTGACCTTCACCGCCATCTATGAGCACAAGATCCGCGCTCTCTTTGCGGAAGCGCCTCGCGACGGCCTCTCTTATCATCGCGCAATCGTCTATCCCCTTCGTGCGCATGGCATATTTCCGGTAGGATGATTTATCCGGCAGGCCGTTTACGAAACGCACGGCGGAGGCCACCGTGCTTGAACCCTGTATGTGCGATATGTCCATACCGTCTATCGTTTCCGGAATACATCGCAGGCCCAGCAAGCCCTTGATCTGCCGCAGCGCCTGCACCGGCCGGAACAAATATTTTTCAGCATCGGCGGCGGTGATATCGACCCTCTCCTGCACTTCTGTGAAGGCGTCAATGGTTTTGCGGATACGCAGAGCCTCTTCATAATCTGTTTCAACAGAGGCCTTTTTCATCTTTCCCCGCAGTTCGTTTATCAGGATCTTCTTTTCTCCTTTCAGAAAACTTATTACCCCTTTAACTCTGCGCATATAATCCTTAACCTGTATTTTACCGCAGCAGGGCGCGGGACATTTCTCAATGTGAAAATATATACAGCTTTCCGCCCGGCCGATACGGAAAATCCTCTCGTACTGCTGCCTTGTGCAGACAGGCAGGCCGAATATTCTTAACAGCCGGCGCATTGACAATTTCAAAGATGACGCGTCGGGATAAGGCCCGAAGCAATTGGCTGTTTTTCTCCCGCGGCTGTATAAAAACCTCGGATATCTTTCATCGGTCACGCAAACATAAGGATAATTTTTATCGTCGGCCAGAACGACATTGTACTTCGGCCTTAAAAGTTTTATGAGTTTCTCTTCCAGGATAAGCGCTTCTTTGACGCTTGAGACAGTTATGAATTCAACCCGGCGGGCGGCGGCCATGAGGTGGAATGTCTTGTTTGTTATTCCGCTCTTGAAATAAGACGATACCCTCTTTTTAAGATCGGCGGCCTTCCCGACATAAAGGATTTTATCTTTTGCGCCCTTGAAAATATACACCCCCGGCGAAGAGGGTATGTTTTTTATTTTCGCTTCGCGGACTGCTGATTTGGATGTTTTGATTTGATTACTGCACTCCGGCTATATCAACGAGCTCAGGCGCTATTTCCTCAACAAGTTCTTTGGAAGTCTTGGACCTGGCTCTCTCAAAATTTATCTGTACGCCTGTTTTTGATTTTTCAAACGCCGCCAGAAGTTTCCGGGTTTTTAATTCCACGACTTTCATGTCCGCCTGGGACGTCACGCTTTTAAGATTATAAACATCACCGTTATCAATGACTTTGACGCGCCCGACAATCAAATTATCCATGCCCTGGGTAGTGAGAAAACCGTAAAATTCCTCGTTCTCAAAATTGTCAAAGCTCACGCCCGCAGCGATATCTGAAAAAGCCCGCACGCTTATTCCCGCGGCGGTGAGCTGTTTGGAGAGCGCCGTTTCAAAAGAAGTCTCTCTTTTACCCTTGTCGTCCCAGACGACCAGCGCGAATTTGCTCCCCCCGAAATCCGCCGCTTTAAGGGTCAATGAAACCACAAGGCCTTTCAATATCCCTTCTATAAATTGCAAATCCGAATCGTCCATATAAGCGTTTTGGAGCGGCACCGTGAACTGCTCGGCCATGGGCCTGATTTTAAGCCTGGTTATACCCCCTGCGAATTTTATCTTTGCTATCGGGAAAACGGCTAACCCGTCCTCGTCCGTGCTTTTGGGCGAATCAACTTCGCCCTCACCCGTGTCAAAAGAAGCAAGCATCCTCACCCCGGAGACGGCTTTCCTTTTCCCGTCCATTTTCGCGATAAGCCGGACAGAGGGTTTTTTCCCCTGGGCGCTGGCAACTTCCGTCTCAAGGGAATTGAGCAGTTTCTTTATTCTGTTGAGAAGAAGGGAGTATTGTGAAATGCCGGGCTGGTCGGCGAGCATTGTGAACATTCTCGCGTCTTCCTCGAACGACGCCAATATCTTACCCTCTTTCAGCATGATGTCAGACTCTTTCATTTTCCTGTCGGCCTCGCGCCGGTTTTGTGCCTGCTGATCCTGAATGCGCTGCCTTTCTTTTTTTATCTCGCTCTCCGAATATCTCAACAGCAGATACACATCAAAAAAACGCCTGTCTCCATCGCGGTACTCTTCGGTGTGCATTTCCTGGATTTTGTGGTCCTGCAACTTGGCCTGGCCGGTCTCCCTGTATTTATCCACCATCTTCGTGATCGCCTCATTGCCGCTTATCTCTTTATCCAGGCGCATCTTGGTACCCACAGTGATTCCTATCGTGGTCAGCACCTGTTTCATCGCCTCTTCCAGGGCGCTCTGCAGGGCTACGCCCCTGTCTTCCTGATTCTGCGAGATGCCGACGTAATAATAATAACCGGGCTTTTCCGGGGGTTTTGATACCCACGCGGGTTTTTTCCGGCCGGCCTTCCATGCCTGATCCGATCTGACACACCCCGATCCGTTTAATATACAAATGACCGCCAGAGTCAAAACCGCGAAACGCCTGTTTATCATAAATAGCCCCCTCATTGCTTAAACTTTTCTAAACTCTTTTTGTATTCTATTAAATATTTTTCATTGAGGGAAAGCCCCCATGCGTCCCTGACTATATCCTCGGTGAGAGGAAAAAATTTGTTTTCATATTCGGCGCTCCCTCCGGATAGACGCATTGTCAGCTCCCCCACATAGCGGGCGGCGGCGCCCGCCTGCACGATGAGCGGCTTGCCCTTCTTACAGGTCAGAGTCTGGGTGTGCCCGGAAAAAATAACGTCTATCCCCTTAACCGCGGCGGCGATCTCCTCCACCTCTTTTTCTCCGGCGTGCACCAGCGCGAAAACATAATCGCATTTTTCCCGCATTATAGGGACGATTTCGGCGAGCGCTTCCCTCGGCGGCGCTGTGATCTTCAGGCGCTCTTTTATTTTTTGCGGGTAAAACAGAAAACAGGATTCCGAAGTAACGCCCGTTATCCCTATTTTCACGCCCTTCACTTCTTTGATTATGTAGGGTTTGCCGAACACCGAGCAGCTTTTTTCATCGCAGAGCTGCATATTGGCATTCACAATGGGCAGTTCATGTTCTGACAAAATACTTTGAAAAGCCTCCGCCCCCGCGCGGAATTCCTGATCGCCCACGCACACGGCGTCATAATCCAGTTTGGCCATTATCCCGGCCACATAGCGGTTTTTTATCTGTTCGTTATTGGGAGAAAAAAAGTCCCCCGCCGAAATCTTAATATCGGGAGCGGCTATCTTTTGAAAAAAAGTCAGCCTCCTCACCAGCCCCCCGTAGGGATTGGTCGGGCAATCGCAGGATTCTATGATGCCGTTGGCGCTGTTCGTGTAAAGTATCCTTATCGTTTTCACCGTGCCGGTTGACGCCGAAGCGGCTTTATCTATTTCCATGGACAGCACTTTCACCAGGCCTTCCTGATAACCCTTGAATATTTTTGTCACCCTGCCGTTTCTATCCGTGACAAATGTGCGGGGAATGTTCTTGAAGGACCCCGTAACTACGGAACACTGTTTCGCCAGATCCGCCGATTCATCATAGAGCACAGGCTGGGTGATCCCCCATTCCTTTATACATTTTTTGACCGTCTCCCTGTCTTCCCCGACAGAAACCATGAAAAATCTCACGCCTTTATCGGCGGCATACTTTTTCTCCGTCGCCAGGAGCGAGGGCAGTTCTTTCCGGCAGGGGGCGCAGTTGGAATCAAAGAAAGAAAATACGAGCGCGGAAGCATTCTCCAGAAGACCTGACAGCATGTAAAAATTTCCGTCCGAGGCGGGCAGACCGAAATTAGGCATGTTCTCACCTTCCTGAAAAGCGGAAAGGGAATTGCTCAGCAGCAGCAACGCGCAGGCCGCAAGTATTTTTTTCACAGCGCTTCCGCCTGCCTTGCCGGCGGGCAGGCCTGACTGCCGGACAGGCAGGGATTTCACCACATTCAACATAATACCCCCTTTATTATCCGCCCATCGCGAAAAAGAAAAGATAGGCCGCGAAAGACCCGAAAAGAAAAGCGTTCAAAAGTTTCGCCGCGACAACATGCTTTTTGAGAAAAGTTATCATACCGACGGACGACATCCCTGCGAAAACAAAAACAAAAACAGCCAGCAGCGGCAGCGTAAAAAGAACCGAGTAAAGAAAAAGCGAGAACACCGCCTGAGCGCGATAGGTTGTGGCTGACACCACATAGGCTATTGTCGGCAGATATATCTGCCCCGTGCAAACAAACTCAAAAGATGAAACAATGCCCCCTATCAAAAAAGCGTAGAGAAAAGTCGTCCCCCGGCCGAGCATCTTCGAACTGACCCTGCGCATCCGATCCCTGACGGCGTCCGGCACCTTAAGAGCCGCTTCGCCGCCCTGGCGAAAAACAACGGCATCCCGGACGCTCAAAACCGCCAGAACAAAGGTCAGCGCGGCCATTAAAAAATAAAACACCCTGCCGGCCGCTTTCATAAGCGCCAGTTCTCTAGCGATCTCAAGCAGACCCAGGCCGAAGAGAAAATACAGGACTCCGACACCAAAGCAATATCCGGCGCCGAAAACAATAATTTCCCTTTTCGGCTTTTTCATCACAAAGCTCATATAGGAGATCAGAAAAATTATTCCCGCGAAAGCGCAGGGGTTCACCCCGTCGATAAGAGCCGCTGCCGCCACCGGAAGAAACTTCAATTTGCCGTATTTGTCCAGGATCGCCGCCCGGCCGGCATTCGTGTCAAACACAATCGTATCAGGCGGATAACTGCTGAATTGAGCGAGAGCCGCTTCGGCTCCGGAAATTATTTCATCCGAGCCGGCGAGAAGAACTCCGCCGACAGCGAGTACAGGAAATCTGTCTTTTTTGACATCCAAGTTTTTTTCAAGCTGGGCCATAAATTCAAAGTTCCGCCGTTCCGATATAAGCAGTTTCCTGAGACGGAAAGAATATTCGCTTTCGAGCTTCTCAAGTTCCCTGATGATCCGGCCGCATTTGGCGCAATTCTCGTCATAAAAAAAATAGATATCAAAACCCGGCTCCACATCTACGCTGATGAAGTAATTGATGAAATCCCCGGCGCTCGTCTCAAAATACACGCTGTGGCGGACCGCCCCTTCTTCGCCTTCGGGATTGAATATTATCCGAAGCGTCGCCGACTCGCCGGGAAGGAGGGAAAATGTCTTCGGATAAACGCTAACGCACTCGCAGGAAACCCGGGTCAGCAGCTCAACGCTTTCCTGCGCGTCATTTATCACCGTCACTTTTTTTTCAATTTGACGGGTGAGATCTATTTTTCCGGCTTCCCACGATATGCTGTCAAATTTTATAGCCCGCGCGGGAGATAAGAACAGCAGAAAAAACACCCCCGTAAAAAGTACCCGCAGGGTCAATTTATTCGCGGGGGGATTTGTGAATATCCTTTTCAGTCGTTTGATATGCACCTGTAGCAGAAGCGCGCGTAAGGGATCAGTTTGAGTCTTTTGAGCGATATTGCCATACCGCACGTTTCACAAATGCCGAAGTTTTTAAGCTGCGCTTTTTTCAGAGCGTTATCAATTTCGTCCAGCCGCTGGATGAGCCTGTCCACCCTTTCAAAAAGTATGTCCCTTTCGGCGGAGGCCACGGCATTGTCTATCTCATCATTGACCGAGCCCATCCACTCGTCACGCTTGGCTTTCTCGACACGCTCCTGCACGAACAGTTTTTCCTCTTTCAGCTGCGACACTATTACGGTGAGATGCTTGTGCCTCAGCGCCTTTTCTTTGGGCGAGGGCTGTTTGATCTTTTTAACAGCCTCCTTTTTTACAGCCGCTGATTTCTTTTTTCCGCCAGAGGCAGATCCGCCACGGCAGACGGAGCGCTTCGCAGGGCTCAGCTTCGCAACGGGTTTCTTCGCCGGGGCCGGCTTTTTCTTTTTGATTTTTTTCATTATGTTCTCCTAATCTCTCACACTTCTATAACCGAGATCGATTCTAACTTATTTTTGGTCTTTTTTCCAGACCTGAAAACCGACCATTTGAAGCGGTCTATCATTTCAAGGTATTCTATGACTTCCGCGGTGATCCTTTCTCCCGGCAGGAGCACCGGTATGCCGGGGGGATAGGGGGCGATGGTCTCGGCGCATATCTGGCCTTCCGACTCGTCAAGGGGTATCTTTTTTTTCTGGTAACGCGTATACACCTCGCGCGGAGTCAAAACAATTTCGGCGGGCGTTTCGGGGAAACGGAAACCCGTGAACTTGATCGGCCTTTTCTGAGGCAGGTTTTTGAGAGCCGCTGTCAGCGCTGATATATCTCCTCTTGTATTGCCCAACCCCAGTGTCGCTATCACATTGAGGGGATTCGCGCAATCTATTCCTATGCCCGCTTTCATAAGATGTTTCTGAATAAAAAAACCCGTCAGCCCCCGATCCCTGAAATCAATCGTCACCTTGCTCGTGTCCATTCTGTATCCTTCCGGCAGATCGGAAGAATCCATGGCGTAACCCAGGGGCATCTTCCTTATGTTCGATATGGCAAGATTGCCCAGCGCGAGCATCTTCTCCACCATTTTCAGGCCTTTGCGCTTCAGCATCAGCGAACAGTAATCCAGAGTCATGAGCATGGGATAGAAAGGCGAGGTCGTGGTTAGAAGCGAAACAGCTTTTACAACGGTTTCCACATTGATATTACCCGAGCAGATATGCATGACGGAACCCTGTGAAAAAACAGGCAGTATCTTATGGAAACTGTGTATGACGCAATCGGCGTAATTAACGGCCGAAAGAGTTTTATCCTCACTGAAAAAAAGATGCGGCCCCCACGCCTCATCCACAATAAGGAGTTTTTTATGCTTTCTGCACACCTTCGCTATGTTTTCTATATCCGTGATAATGCCGTGATATGTAGGGGAGGTGACGAACACGCCCTTCACCTCCGGATACGAATTGAGATATTTTTCCACCTCCTCCGAATTAACCTCGCAGGTGATGCCGTTTTTAAGGATCCTGGGATTCATCCAGACCGGATACACCCCTGAAAGTATGCAGGCGCCTATGACGGATTTATGGCTGTTGCGGGATATGAGCACCGAGTCGCCGTCGCGAAAAAGGGATATGAACGCGGCGAGATTCCCCGTGGTGGAACCATTGACGAGCAGAAAACTTTTTTTCACCTCATAGAGATCGCTGATCCGGCGCGCGGTTTCAAGCAGCGGGCCCGACGGATTGTGTATTGAATCCACAAAAGGCGTCGCCGTTATATCAAGCGAAAACAGATTGTTTTTTATGTGATTCCGGAATTGCGCGTCAAAAGCCCTGCCCGCCTTGTGTCCGGGAGTGTGGAACGAATGTTTTTCAGTCGCGATGTACTTTTTCATCGCGGCTAAAAAAGTGATCTCTCCTGTGGCCATTTATTTAAAAAAATATACCGGCTTACGCTCTGTAATTATCTTTCCGCTGTTCAGGCCTTTTTTAAAAAACTCGGGGTTCTTTCCCAGTGCATCCAGCAGCTGGGAGTTAAGCGTGTCAAACGGCCCTGACGCGTGGCGGCGGATTTTATCCCACGCTTTTTTCCCCGCTGGAAAGCGGCGGTCCGAGGCCGCGATAAAAGCCCACGGCACGTCAAAAGACGGCACAAACATCTGATAGGACATAAGATGTTTAAACGCCTTCCTTAATGTGGCATATAGCGCGAAATGAAAATCGGAATCCACGGATGAAGCGCCGCCGCCCTGAGTAACAAGAATGCCGCCCTTCGCAAGGCGCTTTTTTAATATCTTAAAAAATTCAAGCGTATAAAGCTTAAAGGCGGGGCCGCCTTTAAGAGGACAGGGAAGATCCATAATTATCATATCCCATTCATCGGATGAATTCTTTATGTAGGAATATGCGTCGGCGTAAACCACTTCGGCGCGCGGATCGCGAAAAGAACCTCTGTGCCAGGGCTCGAGGTATTTTTTGCAAAACTCCACCGTCTCGCCGTCGATATCGACCATCACAACTTTACTGACACTCTTCCACCTCAGCACCTCCCGGAGCGTAGCGCCTTCGCCTCCTCCGAGTATGATGACGTTTTCCGGCTTGACCGCGCAAAAGCCCGCGGCGGGATGGACAAGAAGCTCATGATATATTTTTTCATCCGATAACGCTGATTGTATTTCACCGTCAAGAACAAGGCACCGGCCGAAACTGTAAGTATCCACTATAGCCATATCCTGGAATTTGGTGCGTTTCTTTCTTACTACTTTTTTGAATTTATGAAGATGTATTTCGTAAGGACTGAATTTTTCTTTGAGCCACTCAGTCACAGACCTGATCCTTATAATTCTGCTGCAGGTCAAAATCGCTGTCGGCCTCAAAAATACCGCGCTTCAACTCTGTCACGGTGTGTTTTTTCGACTGAAAAGCGTCCTTCAGGTAGTTAAAGGCCTTCCACGGATCAGCTTTATCCCCGCATGTGTATATATCTATGGAGGCCAGCGAGAGTTCGCTCCATGTGTGAATGGCCAGATGCGACTCCGCTATTATCACCGCCCCCGAAACGCCGTGAGGAATAAAAGTGTGAAAAACGGAATTGAGAACCGTGGCATTCGCCGCGCGGGCGGCGTTATTCATAAACTCCTGCACTATGGAAACGTCATCAAGATATTCGCTGTTGCATCCCCACAGCTCGGCAACAATGTGCCGTCCGACATTTTTCTGAGTTTTGCCCATTTCTCACCCCCTTCATTCGCGCGAGTTACATAACGCGTAAAACAGAGTAAAAATAAAAAATAAATGACCATTTTGTCAATGACCTAATTCCGCCGAAACACCGGCGCGGCGATTTTCCGCTTTACAAAACTCCGGCGCATTTGATATTATAGCAACGTATAGCTGTACGCGAAAAGGGGGAATAGACGATGTCTAAAAAAATAAGTTTGTGTTCTCTGGTGTTAGTGCTGATCCTTGCATCCGGCGCATCCGGGGCCGAAATGGAGACAGTTTTCAAGGTTTACACCGTTAAAAAAGGCGACACCTTATTTAAGATTGCCGATCATTTCTACGGCGAGGGAGAACGCTGGAAGAACATATGGGACTTTAACAAATACATTAAGAAATCGCGCTGGATCTTTCCGGGAGACGAGATCATCATTCCCATTGAGCGTGAAAAGAAAATAGCCGCCACACCGGTTGAGCCGGCCAAAGAAACAAAAGAAGAAGATGAAAACTTTGATATGTTTATCGCTCCTTACAATGAGAACGCCGCGGTGCCGCTGGACTTCAAATATGCCGGCAAAATCTCGGCTTTTACGGAAGACATAGCTATCCATGCCCAGCGGTCAAAAGTGGTCATTGACGCGGGAAAGAAAGACGGGGTAAAGGCCAACGACATTTTTGATATTTACCGGGCGAGCAAAAAAATACATCACCCGGAAACCAAAAAAATCATGGGAGTGCTTATACGGCGCATCGGCATACTGACAGTAAGCGACGACATACAGGATAAATCCTGCATTGCCACAGTCAAATACTCCAAGGGGCCTGTCCAAATAGGCGACTTCGTGAGACTCTCAAAAGATAAGTGAGCCGGAAAAATTTCGCGATCGTCATCAAAGAAGCGTTAAAAGACTCGGGGCTCTCGCTGCGCTCTTTCGCTAAACAATGCTCCGTCGACAGTTCTTACCTTTCTAAAGTGCTGAAAGGCAAACGGAACCCTCCCGCGGAGGAGGCGGCGATAGACAAGATCGCGGAGTTTATAAAGATGCCTCCTGAACGGCTGATGTTTATTTGCGGGAGAATACCGTCAAGGCTGCAGAATATTTTTCTTCGTGACGATATTTTTGAAATACTTGAAAAACTGCCGCGGGCGATTCCCCGTCCGATAAAAAAAACCCGCGAGCCGGGGCCTTCTCCCCAAAAACCTGTTTACAAAAGACAGGATATACCCGACGAGATACTTTAATATTTAGCTATTCCGGTTCCCGGAAAATATAACCTGAGTATTTTTTTGTAATCCCAGCCCTTTTCGGCGAGCTCTTTCGCGCCCCACTGGGACATTCCCACGCCGTGTCCCCAGCCGGCGCCTGTGAAAACAACGCTTTTCCTGCCGTTGATGATTTTATTAATTTTTGTGCTCTTGATATTCCGGCCGCCGAGCATAGTTCTGAATTTCCCGGATTTTATTTCCGTCTTGCCGGATGCGGAATATACCATGAAATTTTTAACTCTGCCCGACGGGGTTTTATTCTTGATGACAACGCGTTTTATCACACCTGTTTTATACCCGTTTTTTTCAAAGACACGCGATATATCTTCAAAACTCGTCTCATATTCCCATGAGGAATAGGGCGTGTCTTTTCTGACCGGTTCCCTTTTTCCTTTAAGATAGGGCGGGGGCGAAGACGAGCCCCACACGAACTCAGGGCTTTCTGTGTGGCCCGCGGCGTCTGCGTGAAAGTAAACCCTCGCTATGTCGCCCCTGTATTTAATAACCTCTCCCGCCGTAGCGCGGACAGCTTCGGAAGTCGAACCCTGCTCACAATCAAGTCCGCCGTAAACCTGGGAATTTTCACAAGCGGTGAGATCGTATCCCTGTTTGGAGAATCTTCCGAGATTGGCCATTATGTAAGTCCTTGAAACAACCGCCTGGGCTTTTAAAGCCTCCTCATCCCATGAGGGGGAAAGCTCTCTAGGCAAAACGCCGCAAAGATAACTTTCAACACCTATTTCATTGATCGCCGACAAAAGAGAGGCCTCATTCTGCAATATTATGCTGTCCCTGAAGGCGCGGCCGTTCAACTTTACGCTTTCTCCGGCCGGTATGAGCCTCACCATAGCGCCGAACATTTCTCCCCTTATCTTTACGCCGCCGCCGGACGGCTCGGCCCTGTATGAACTGCCTTTGGGAAAAAGAACTCTGCGGCCCGTCTGCATATCCGCCGCCGTCATCCCGTCGGGAGAAGAAATATTCACGGATTTCTGATTGCGTTCTATCAATATCGTGATTATCTGCGGGTCACGGGCGCACAAAAATGCCGGCAAAAAATAGGCCGTTACAAAAAGAATGGGGACGGTTCTGATTCTTTTTATCGTGCCGAACCACGAGAAATTATGTCTCATGATAAAACCTTACCGGGCGGCCCGAAGCGCTCGGCTTCACTGAACACACAGCCGCAGTATTTTTGCCTGTACAACAAAATTTGCTTTGAAAGCCTCACGGACTCGGCATAATTTTTTCTGAAATCCCTGTAAACAAATTCAATTCCCGTAAGAGAAGCTATCCTCTCCCCCTCCCCCCTGATAAAATCATGATCCTGATAGGGGCTCAAAAGGAGAGTTGTCGTAAAAGACGGGAAAGCTTTTTCCCTCGCTGTCTGGGCGGTTTTCATGAGCCTGTCTTTTACACAGGCCCCGCAGCGGGAAGGCCCCGCTAAAACATCCCTCGCCCAGCGCTCAGTGTCATAGTCCGTATCAGAGATCATGGGAAAACCAAAATATGAAGCGGTAAAACCCGCCGCCATATATCGGCTGATGTATTCGGAGCGGGGATGTATATTGGGGTTATAAAAAAATCCGGTTATCTTTTTTTCTTTGCCCAGCGACGGATAGACCCCGCTCATACAGGGCCCGCAGCAGATATGAATGAGGCAATTAGAAGAGCTCGCCATCGCTGTTTTTTGAAAGCCCGAGTTTTTTCCGGGCTTTCATCGTAACCATACGCCCGGCTTTTGTTCTTTCTATATAACCTTCCTGTATGAGGTAAGGTTCGTATACATCGCTTATCGTGTCGGCATCCTCTCCCAGCGCCGCCTCAAGAGTTTTGAGGCCCGCCGGGCCGCCGTTGTAATTTTTTATAAGAACCGTCAGCAGCTTTCTGTCCATCTCGCACAAACCGTTTTTATCCACGCCGAAAACAGCCAGCGCTTCGTCGGCAGCGGCTGCTGAAACAATATCCTGCCCGTGCACCTGAGCCCAGTCCCTGACGCGGCGCAGGAGCCTGTTGGCTATACGCGGCGTGCCCCTGGACCTGGACGCTATCAGAAAACAAGCGTCCTTCTCTATCCTCACCCGCAGAATGCCGGCGGACCTTTCTATTATAAGGGATAGTTCCTCGCTCGGATAAAGGCCTATTCTCTCAACAATGCCGAACCTGTCCCTCAGGGCGCCGCCCAGAGAACCGCTCCGTGTCGTGGCGCCGATAAGCGTGAATTTCGGCAGCGGCAGCTGCATCGTTTTGGCCGACGGGCCCTCTCCTATGATTATATCAAGCCTGAAATCCTCCATCGCAGGATATAATGCCTCCTCAACGCTGGCTTTGAGCCTGTGTATCTCGTCTATAAAAAAAACGTCTCCCCGCGAGAAAATGCTGAGTATCGCGGCAAGATCGCCCACCTTGTCAAGAGCCGGTCCCGATGTGCATCTTATGTTAACGCCCATCTCTTTCGCCATAATATATGCTAGGGTCGTTTTACCCAGTCCGGGCGGACCGTGAAAAAGAAGATGGTCAAGCGGCTGCTCACGATGGCCCGCGGCTCGCAGGCATATATCAAGTTTCTTTTTGAGAGAGGCCTGCCCTATGAATTCACCCAGTTCCCGCGGGCGGAGGCTGTTGTCAAATTCCTTTTCCCCGAAGCCGGCAAAAGCTTTTATGCTTTTATCTTCGTTCATAAATCCGCTGTAAAGGCGTTTCTGTAATGCCTGACTTCGCCGCCGTTAAAAGATATCACATCAAATCTGAAAGCGTCGAAATCCCTGCCTTCTCTGTCCATAAAAACAGACGCTGTCCTGATGATTTTTTTCTGTTTGATTTTATTCACTTTGAGTTCCGGAGGCAGAAAATCTCCCGAGGAGGATTTTACCTCCACGAAACACAGTTCGTCTCCGTCGGCGGCGATGATGTCTATCTCGCCTGTTCGGGCCGTGTAATTCCTGTAAAGTATTTTAAGCCCCCGTTCTTCCAGAAAAGAACAGGCCTTACCCTCCGCGATATCCCCGG
>VMTH01000175.1 GCA_013791745.1 Candidatus Omnitrophota bacterium | reverse complement strand
GGGACAGACTTTTGCGGGACACATTCCCTTGATGTGAGCAAGATATTCCTCCATGAAGTACTTCAAAGTTGTCAGCACGGGATTCGGACCGGTCTGGCCGAGACCGCAGAGAGCAGTGTCCTTTATGACTGTTCCGAGATCTTCCAGCAGGGCGAGATCACTTTCACTGCCCTTTCCGGCCGTAAGATTTTTCAGTATTTCCATTGCTCTGAACAGCCCTTCCCTGCACGGGACGCACTTGCCGCATGACTCCCGCGCAGTAAACTCCACGAAGTATTTCGCCACGTCCACCATGCAGTTGTCCTCATCCATCACGACCATACCGCCCGAACCCATTATCGCGCCGATGGCAGCAAGCGATTCATAATCAACAGGGGTTTCAAAAAGTTCTGCCGGGATACATCCTCCTGAAGGCCCGCCCGACTGCACCGCCTTTATTTTTTTATCGCTGCCTCCGCCGATTCCGTAGACAAGCGTACTCAGGGACATACCCAGAGGAAGTTCCACAAGACCGGTGTTGGCAACTTTTCCCACAAGCGAAAAAACCTTTGTGCCCGGGCTTTTTCCTGTGCCTGTCTTTCTGAACCGCTTCCATCCTCCGCTTATTATCGCAGTAATGTTGTACCACGTCTCAACATTATTTATATTCGTCGGCTTTCCCTTATAGCCCTTCTGCGCAGGGAAAGGCGGACGCGGGCTTGGCCGGCCGGATTTGCCTTCCAGCGACGATATCAGGGCGGTTTCCTCACCGCATACGAATGCTCCAGCACCTTCAACAACATTTATTATAAAACTGAATTCCGAACCAAAAATACTTTTTCCAAGAAACCCGCAGTCCCCGGCATCTTTCACAGCTTTCCTGAGCCGCTTTACCGCAAGAGGGTATTCCGCCCTGACGTATATGATCCCTTCCGATGCGCCCGTTGCAAAAGCGCCTATAGCCATACCTTCCAGCAGTGAATGGGGATCGCTCTCAATCTCGTTCCTGTTCATATAAGCGCCGGGATCTCCTTCGTCCGCGTTGCAGATTATGTATTTAGGACTGCCGGGAGACTGCCTCATCAATTCCCATTTTATCCCCGTCGGGAAGCCGGCTCCGCCCCTTCCGCGGAGCCCGGCCTTCTTTATTTCTTCAATAACGCTTTCCGGTTTATTCTCTGCGAGAACTTTCTGAAGACAGGAGTATCCCCCGACAGCGGCGTATTCGGTAATGTCTTCCGGATCTATCAGCCCGCAGTTTCTCAGGACGATCTTATCCTGTCCCTTGAAAAAAGGTATTTCATCCCACAGCGGCACATCCTCCATCCCTCTGCCGTAAATTATCTTTCCTGTCAGATGGTCCCATTCTTCTATCCTGCACAGGGCTTTATCCAGCGGTATCTTTCCGCCCATGACCCACTTTATGATATCAGGAACGTCTTTTAATATCACCCTGTGAAGAATCACAAGAGGTTTGCCCGGGATATGAACATTAACCAGAGGTTCTTCAGCGCAAAAACCGAAACAGCCTGTTTTTACAACGTGAACATCGCCTGTCCGATGGGGGGATCCCTTCAACGCGCGGTATATCTCTTCTGCTCCATTACCGATACCGCAGGTGCCCATACCCACAGCCACACGTACCCCGCCGGATATAATGCTCTGTAATCCCTTCTCCCGGTTTTTCCTAAGATTCTCTGTGTTTAAAACCTTCATTTTTTTTCCGCAGAATATCCGGACTTCAGTATTTTCCTTATCTTTTCGCGGGTAATGCGGCTGAGTACTTTGCCGTCTATTTCCGCCACCGGCGCAAGGGCGCACTGTCCTATACACGCCACAGTCCTGACGGTAAACTTGTTGTCTTCCGTTGTGACAGGAACACTCTCATCGGAATCCCCGTCAATATTAAGGCCTGTCCTGATCATATCCAGTATATCCTTTGAACCTCTTGTATGGCACGCCGTCCCGCGGCAGACGGTTATTGTGTGCTCGCCCTGCGGCTGGAGGTTGAAAAAAGAATAAAATGTAACAACGCTGTAGACCTGTGAAAGCGGGACAGACGTCTTTTCCGCGATATAAACGAGCGTTTCCTCGGGGAGGTATTTGTATTTGTTGAGTTTCTGCGCTTCTTCCAGTATCCCGAGCAGACTGCCGGGTTTGTCTTTATCCCGGAGTATCAATCTGTCAAGCCGGGCGGCGCTCAGTTTATGGGAGCGCCGTCTTTTATTTTTGCAGGCTACAGGCATAAAGAAGATTTTTGAAAAGAATCGCCGTGGTCACAGGGCCTACTCCGCCCGGAACGGGGGTGATTCTTCCGGCCCTTTCAAGCGCCGTCTCATATTCCACGTCTCCCACAGTCTTCTTTTTCGGTTTTCCATTCTCGTTCAAAACGGGTTCGCCTTTTTCGTCCAGCACCGGGACGCGGTTGATCCCCACATCGATCACCACGGCGCCCTCTTTTATCATTTCACCCTTGATCAGTCCGGCTTTACCCGCGGCGACTATCAGTATGTCCGCCCTTTTTGTATGGAACGCGAGATCTTTTGTGGCGATGTGACAGCATGTCGTCGTAGCCGACTCGTTCAGAGAAGACAGGAGCAGCATGTTCACGGGTTTCCCGACGATGGACGAATGCCCGACGATAACCGCCTCTTTCCCCTTTATATCTATATTCTCCCGTTTTATTATCTCCCACACAGCCATCGCCGTGCACGGGGCAAGGCCGATCTCTCCGAGGACGATTTTACCGAGGTTCGCCGGATTCAGTCCCTCTACGTCCTTTAACGGATTTATGATCGCCTGAAAATCCTTGGCGTCCAGCCCCGCCGGCAGAGGCATTTGAAGTATTATGCCGTTGACGGAAATGTCGGTGTTGAGTTTTTCTATACGGGATTTAAGCTCGTCTGCGGAAGTTGAGACATCCATTTCAACAAGTTCATAGCCTATCCCCAGTTCTTCGGCCGCCTTTTTCTGGTTGTTCACATAAACCCTTGAGGCGGGGTTCTCTCCGACCTGAACCGCAACCAGTTTGGGTTTTAACTGCGATTTCCTGATTTCCTCTTTGATTTCCGAAGCGATTCTCTTTCCGTCAATGATTTCTCCCATCGTATCCTCCCTGCCTCTCGAAGTGCCTTTGGCACGCAAGCAGGCAATTTGATCCTGTTACGTCTATCTCTGCCGGTATTATAGTAAATTCCCCTGATAACTCAAAAAACACGGTGGTAGCTGCCGCATTACCATGCGGCTCTTGTAGTTGCAGATCCCTACTCAACACTTTTTCATTAGAATTTTTATAGCCAATTACAGGAAATTTTGGTAGCATTATCCTGATGTTTGAAATCAAAAAGAAAGAGCAACTTGCCGGGGATACGGTGCTGTTTGCCGTTGATGCCCCTGACATTGCCGAAAACGGGAGGCCCGGCCAGTTCGTAATGGTGATGGTCAATGAAGAAGGCGAAAGGATCCCGCTGACAATAGCCGATTTTGACCCGGCCTCGGGCACGATTACAATTGTCTTCAAAATACTCGGTAAAACCACCGGCGATCTCGGCCGTCTGAAAGAAGGTGACCGCATATTCAATATAGCCGGGCCTCTCGGCAAACCCAGCGAAACCGGAAAAACCGGCAAAATTATCATGGTCGCCGGAGGAATAGGCATCGCCCTCATCCATCCGATCGCGGGAGCGATGAAAAAATCGGGCAACAACGTGACCTCAATAATCGGAGCGCAGAATAAGGATATGATATTCTGGGTGGATAAGATAAAAGATGTCAGCAGTGAGGTCATTGTAACGACTGACGACGGCTCGCTCGGAAAAAAGGGATTTGTCACCGGGGAGCTCAAAGTTTTGCTCGAGTCAAAAGAAAAACCCGGCCTTGTTTTTGCGGTCGGCCCCGTGGTGATGATGAAGGCGGTTGCGGATCTTACAAGACATTATAAAGTAAAAACGGTGGTCAGTTTGAACCCTATAATGGTGGACGGCACCGGCATGTGCGGCTCGTGCAGGGTCGAGGTCGGGGGCAAGACGATGTTTGCCTGTGTTGACGGGCCTGATTTCGACGCTCATGAGGTTGATTTCAGCCTCTTATCAAAAAGACAGAACGTTTATCTCGAACTGGAGAAGGAAGCTATGGGATCACCCCATAAATGTAAATGCCTATAATAAAGAACAAAACGGAGATGCCGAAGCAGGATGCGGTGGCCAGAGCGGCTAATTTCGATGAAGTGGCCCTGGGATATTCCCCCGAACAGGCATTGACAGAAGCGGGCAGATGCCTGTTCTGTAAGGACAAACCCTGCGTCGCGGGCTGTCCGGTAGGAATAGACATACCCGCTTTTATCGAACTTGTAAAGGATAATAAATTCTTTGAGGCTTATCTGAAAATAAAAGAAACAAACTGCCTTCCCGCCGTCTGCGGGAGGGTCTGCCCTCAGGAGGACCAGTGCGAACTGGTCTGCACGATGGGGAAGAGATTCGAACCCGTCGCGATAGGATACCTCGAGCGGTTTGTCGCCGACTTCGCCTATAAACAAAACCCTGTTGAAACTTCCTCGTCTGACGCAGTCAAACAGCGGGCGGCCAAAAAAGTGGCTGTCATAGGTTCCGGCCCCGGCGGCCTTACGGCGGCCGGCGAACTTGCCGGGGCGGGATT
Organism: Candidatus Omnitrophota bacterium; assembly: GCA_013791745.1. Classification (NCBI taxonomy): domain Bacteria; kingdom Pseudomonadati; phylum Candidatus Omnitrophota; species Candidatus Omnitrophota bacterium. The sequence continues at coordinate 3,982 of VMTH01000175.1, read as the reverse complement.
CGGCGTGACGGTTTTTGAAGCTCTCCATGATGCCGGCGGTGTTCTTGTTTACGGAATACCCGAGTTCCGCCTGCCCAAGGAAATAGTCAGAAAAGAAGTGGAAAATCTGAAAAAGGCGGGCGTGGATTTCAAATTCGGCTATGTTATCGGAAACACCAAAACAATAAAACAATTGTTTTCGGAAGGATACGACGCCATATACATCGGTATAGGCGCGGGGCTTCCGAAATTCATGGGATTGCCCGGAGAAAACCTTAACGGTGTGTATTCGGCAAACGAATTCCTGACGCGGACAAATCTGATGAAAGCGTACAGGTTTCCGGAATACGTCACGCCCGTAAAAAAGATAAGAAACGCGGCGGTCATCGGCGGCGGCAACGTGGCGATGGATTCATGCAGGTGCGCTCTGAGGATGAAAGCGGAGAACGTCTATAATATTTACCGGCGCTCACGCAAAGAGATGCCCGCCCGTGAAGAGGAGATAGTCAATGCGCAGGAGGAAGGTATAAAATTTAATTTCCTCGTCAATCCCGTGGAAATAATCGACGACGGAAAGGGTTTCGTCAGTGCTATAAAATGTTCGAAAATGGAACTTGGTGAGCCGGATGAGTCCGGAAGGCGGCGTCCTGTCGTAATACCGGGGGAATTTTTAACATTTGAAGTTGATACGGTGGTTATCGCCGTGGGCGCCGGGGCAAATCCTCTCCTTACCTCCACGGTGAAGGAACTCAAACTTAATCAATGGGGATACATTGAAACCGAACTCGAAACAATGGAGACCTCGATAAAAAACATTTTTGCGGGCGGTGATATCGTAACCGGTTCCGCAACCGTTATATCAGCTATGGGCGCTGGCAAAAAGGCCGCCCGCTCAATAATCCGGCGCCTTTCGGAATAGTTGCAATAACCTTTTTTATTCACCGGCACAATGTTATTTTAAAAGTTCTGAGGACAGTTAAGTTTGTTTAATTATTTCGGAAACACAGTCGTCCCAGCCCAGAGGCATGAAATGTATCCCCTGACACAGGGGCCTGAGTTCTTTGACAAGTCTTATTCCTATTTCTACGCTTTTCGCTTTCTTTTCCTCGACGGGAGTTCCTTTAGGAAAAGTCATCTCTTCTATAAACTCGTCAGGCACGTGCACACCGGCGACATTTTTGTTCATAAATTTTGCCATGCCCGCTGATTTAAGAAGGACGATTCCAGCCATTATGGGAATATCCCCCACTTCCTTTCTTACCCTGTCTATAAAAGAAGCGAATTTACCCGGTTCATACACCGCCTGTGTCTGGACAAACCGCGCGCCGGCTTTAATCTTTTTTTCAAGTTTAAGCAGCTGGGGCTCCAGAGGGTCGGCGCCGGGATTTACCACGCATCCGAGGCAGAAATCAGGAGCATCTCCTTCAAGTTCGTTGCCCGCGAGATCTTTACCGCTCATAAGCACGCTTGCGGCATGAAGAAGAGAAACGGAATCAAGATCGAAAACCGGCATGGTATCGGGATGGTCGCCCATAACCGGATGGTCGCCGGTAAGGCATAGTATATTCTTCACCCCGAACGCGGCCGCGCCCAGGAGCTCGGACTCAAGCGAGATGCGGTTCCTGTCCCTTGTCGTTACCTGAAGAATGGGTTCATAACCCTTGTCCTGGAGGATGCGGCAGGTCACCAGTGACCCCAGGCGCATCGCTGCCGCCTGCAGATCCGTGACGTTGAGAGCCGTTACTTTCCCCCGGACGCATTCAATCTCCTCAAGCATCTTGTCCGTCTGCCAGCCCTTGGGCGGCCCGACTTCGGAAGTGAGGACGAATTTCTTTGCTTCAAAAAGTTCTGTCAGTTTCACTCTTCCACTCCGGTATTATCCAGACTGTAAAGAAGGGACTTTCTGTCCTTTTCCTCCACAATCATATTTGAAAATTTTCTGCCTACTTTTATATCTTTCAGGTTATCCAGCCGGCCCGTGCTTTTCAGCCGCTCGTATATCTTCTGCCAGCCGCATTCTTTTCCTTTCTGCACTTCGCAGATTCCGTCTTTTGCCCCGCCGCACTGACCGTTTGTCAAACCCTTTGAACAGGCGGTAAAAGGACAAATTCCTCCCGTGTAACCGAGAAGGCAGTCCCCGCACTGGGCGCATCTCTCATCACCGGGCCATAGCCCCTGCACGCCTTCCATACTTATTGTATTGTCCGAGGGATATGTCGGTTTTCCCGACACGGCGGAAACCGCCTGCACCCCGATCCCGCAGGAGAGCACCAGCACAGCGTCGCAGGCGTCTATCTGCTCCTTCGCCCTGAGAAACCGCAAAGAAACGAGAGCCCTGTTGCACAGGAATTCCATTTCAACGCATCCTGTCACTTCCTTCCCCATTTCCACCAGTTCCTTTTTTCGTTTTTCCACAGCGGCGGCGTCAGATGTATTGCAAACTTCGGCGCAGCCCTTACATACGGCGATAAATATTTTCTTCTCGTTTTTCAGAAGTTCAGAAAGCTCTTCTTTTGTTTTTTCTCTGCTTATTATCATGCGCCCGCCACCTGTAATTCCTCTTTCATAATGGAATTTATTTTATCGGATATTTTTTTCTTTAACAGAGGCAATCTCTCCATCATTCCTTCAGACAAACCCTCCGACCAGGAAGTGTCGTCAACTTCAACGCCTAAAATAGAAACATCGGGAAGTTTCCCCTCCATCTCAAGCCATTTGAACGTCTGGGAAAGACCCGCCTGGTGAACATCTACCATATTCTCTTCACGCAGATCTCCGGGTTTCATAACATATACCGTTCCGGTTTCCCCTCCGCTTTTCACGGCGTCTATAATAATCATACGGTCGCCGGCTGAAGCAGTTGACATCGCGTCAAAAGAAGCTGTGCCGCCGTCAATAAATTCCATATCCTTGAACTTTTTGAAATCATTATCTCTTTTCAGCTCTTCAAGCAGAAACACACCTATACCCTCGTCTCTTCTTAAAATATTTCCAAGCCCGACAACCATGGTTTTCATAATACCCTGAACTTCTCTGAATTACCCTTCCGGCCGATCAGATGCACGGCGCATGCCAGGCACGGGTCAAAAGAACGTACAACTCTCAGCGGCTCAACGGGATTGTCTGTATCCGCGACGGGACATCCCTCAAGAGCTTTCTCTATCGGCCCCGGCTGTTCGCTCTCGTCACGAGGAGACGCGTTCCACGTCGTAGGGACGACGCACTGATAATTCTCGATTATACTGTCTTTAATTTTTATCCAGTGCCCCAACGCGCCGCGGGGAGCTTCGGTAAGCCCTACTCCTTCTCCGTCCGCCGGAATTTTATAGTCCACCGCCGCCTCTCCGCCCGGCTCAAGCGCCAGAATCCATTTTTCCATTTCTCTGACCACAAGAAGAGTTTCAAATGCCCGGGCGGCGTGCCTGCCGAGAACAGAATTCAGGTTTTCCGCTTTAGCCCCTGAATCCTTCAAAAATTTCTCAATGTCTCCTATGACCGCGGGATTGCGGGAAAGATAGTTGACCATAAGCCGCGCAAGAGGCCCCACCTCGCAGGACAGGCCATTATACCTCGGCGATTTAACCCATGAATAAGCGCCTTCTTTTTCCGGCTGGGGTTCTGTTTCCCCTTCCGAAGGATGCTTATTCTCGCCGTCTTTAAAACGGGAATGTTTTACGGACTCTGTTATTTCTTTCGTATTCAGGTTTTCAATTTTTCCTTCTTTCACTATTCCCGCGGCGAACAATCCGTCTAACGCTCCGTAAGAAAGGAACTCTCCAGCGGATGCTCCTATTTTCCAGTACTCCGGATAGCATCCCGCGACAAGAAGCACATCGGGGATATATGAATTTTCAATAAAATCTTTTATCCTTAAAAGACGGAAATGGAAATCCGCGATTTTATCCGCGGACGGCTTCATCGTAACCCCTCCGGCGACGATCCCCATCTGGTGGGGCATCTTTCCTCCGAATATCGCCAGGAGCTCGTGCGCCTGACGCCTTAT
>VMTH01000174.1 GCA_013791745.1 Candidatus Omnitrophota bacterium | reverse complement strand
TCCCGAAAATGGATGCATATACAATCAGCTAAGCGAATTCACGGGCCTTGCGACGGACAGCGTTATGCTTGATAAAGTGAGCATAAAACTTTCAACGTATGACGAATCCTTATCTTGGGACGCGGGGTTATCAAGCTGGACGGCAAGTTCCTGCTGGAATGATACACAGTTGAACGGCAGCACATGGACTTTTGTGGCTCCGGCGCTGGTGGGGGGCGCATACCTTGTGCATTCCCGTGCGGAAGACATGGCGGGCAATTTTGAATCCGAGACTTCTCCGCCGTCAGACAACGCTCATACGTTTATCTTTGATAACGAAAGCCCTATATATGAATTTGTAATACCCCAGCAGAACGAATTTAGAAACACGTTCGCAGGCTTGGTTTCAGGGACTTCATATGACAGTATTTCCGGCGTAAAAAGTATTGACCTTGCCATACGGAATATGAAAAATAATCTCTGGTGGAACGGAACGACCTGGACAGCCGTTGAAAGTTACAATGTATGCGAAGGCACATCTAACTGGTCATATAATATTTTAGCTCCTGAAACCTTCTGGCAGGATGCGGAATATCTGTTAAAGGTTAGAGGCGAGGACAACGCCGGTAATATAGGCGACCCTGTATCTGAAAATTTTACATACGATACGGTTGCGCCCACGTCTACAATATTGGTTCCGGCGGATGGTTCGTATCTTTCAGGTCTTACGGAAATTTCAGGAACATCCTATGACCTGAACGGAAGCAGTGAAGTGCAGGTTAGCATTTACGACCAAACGGATTCATCTTATTGGGATGGTTCTATCTGGATTTCGACTCAGACATGGAATCTCGCAAATGGAACAACCAGTTGGACATATATATCCGCTGATTGGACAGATGGACATTATTACTTAGTACAAAGCAAAGCAAAAGATTTAGCATTAAATGAAGGAATTCCCTCAAGCGGTAATGTTTTTAAATATGATATTGTGCCACCGTCGGCGGTGACGAGTCTGAATGCCGAAACAGGAGAGACGGAGGGTAAAATCAATTTAAGTTGGATATCTCCGGGAGATGACGGGACGAGTGGGGTACTGACGGGAATATTCAGTATTGATTACTCAAGTTTTACAAAGGCGTGGGATAAAGCAGACTGCCAAATTGAAATTTCCACTGCCAACTGTGAGCCGGGAAGTTTATTTACGGAGACATTAACGGGTCTTACGGGCGGAGTGACATATTATTTCGCTTTATGGACAAAAGACAGGGCGCAGAACTGGTCTGAAGTTTCCAATATAGCCGAGGCAATGGCGCAGTATGATGTGACAGCGCCGTCGGCGATTACAGCTCTTGCCGCTGTGATGGGAGATAAACCGTATTCCATAACATTAAACTGGACGGCGCCTGGTGACGACGGCTTTGCGGGAACAGCGGCGGGTTATATTGTAAAATACGCCACATTCACAGTAGATGCGTCAAATTGGAACAGCGCTGCTGATTATAGTAATAGTTGCCAGCCGCAAACATCGGGGAGCACGGAAACTCAGGTATTAACAGGATTAAATCCGGGTGCAACTTATTACATTGCGGTTAAGTCTTTTGACGAGAGAAACAACATGTCGGAGATATCGAATTCCGTTTTCGCAATTGCGGCAAAAACATATTTGCTGATAAGCGAGGCCTGCGTTGGAACAGACGGAGCGGGTAACGAATTTGTGGAATTATATAACCCGACGGAGCAGGACATAACGATAGATACAGGGACTTTTAAACTGAAATTAGTTAATTCGTCAAACGGCATAACTGCGAAACAGATAACATGGACGAATCACACTGTTCCGTCTCGGGGATATTTTCTGATAGGCGCAGGTAACATAAGCCCCGCCCCGGACGCTGCTTTTTCCGCGCAGATGACAGGGACAAGAGGAGTTATAATAACCGACGGCGAAGATTACATACTGGATAAAGTAGGTTGGGGAGCGCCCGCGCCGTATAATGCTGTTGAGGGTTCGGGGGTTAATGCGGCATTATCAACAGGGGACAGCATTGAGCGGAAAACAGACGCTTCTTCAACAGCGGAAAGCATGTCGGGCGGCGGCGATAAATATGCGGGCAATATGCGCGATACAAATGACAATTCCGAAGATTTTGCGATACACACGGGTTTTTATAATCCGCAAAATTCTTCAAGTGATTGCGAGCCGGATTTAATATCACCGTCGGCAGTTACGGATTTAAATGCTTTATCAGGTGATACTGGCGGAGAGATTGTTCTAATTTGGACAGCGCCGGGCGACGAGGGAACAACCGGAAATAACATATGGGGCGCGTATATTGTGAAATACTCAACCATGGGGGGAATTCCCGGAACTGTTTCCTGGTCATCGGCGCAGGAATTCCCGCAGAATTGGCAAATAAGCGCGCCGGGCGTCGGAGAGAACAAGGTGATCACGGGACTTGAGCCGGGAGTCACTTACTGGTGGGCTGTTAAGTCGGTAGATGAGGCGGATAATTATTCAGACATAGATACGTCGGTTTCAAGAGCTTGCGCTACGGCGGGGCAGGATCTTACAGCGCCCTCAGCGGTGACGGATCTTTATGCCGCGACAGGCGACAATCAGGGCGAAATTAAACTGAGCTGGTCGGCAACCGGTGACGACGGAACGATAGGAACAGCGTCGTCGTATGTGTTAAAATATTCAACAGAAGGGGCCATTGATACGGAGATAAAATTTGATTCCTCGGACGAATATTCAAACAACTGGGCTCCGTCGATTTCAGGCATTACGGAGCAGAAGACTTTGACAGGACTGGCGCCGGGAGTTACATACTGGTTTGCTTTGAAAGTAGTGGATGAGGCCGACAACTCTTCCGGACTTTCAAATTCTGCGTCGGCTGAGGCAAAATCAAGTTATATGTCGGTTGTAATAAACGAGATTGCGTGGATGGGAACGGCAGCCTCGTATTATGACGAGTGGATAGAGCTGTACAATAATACGGGAGATACGGTAACGCTGACGGACTGGACGCTGGCCTCCGCCGACGGCACTCCGAATATAACATTGAGCGGCAGTATAGCTCCTTATTCGTATTATCTGCTTGAGAGGACGGACGACAATACGGTATCGGATATAACGGCAGATCTAATATATTCGGGCGCGCTGGATAATACCGCCGAAGAGTTAACGCTTAAAGACGCCGGGGGAAGAACGGTGGACAGAGTGGATTGTTCAGCGGGCTGGTTCGCGGGGGACAATACATCAAAGATAAGCATGGAGAGGAAGAATTCTCTTGCGGACGGCTCAACAGATTCCAACTGGGGGAACAACGACGGTGTGACGACAAGCGGGCTTGATGCAAACAGCAATGCGCTTACAGCCACAGCGAGAGCGCAGAACAGCCTCTATGGGAGCGCTACGCCTGAAGGAAGTATAATATCGCCTGTTGATAGGGAGATAGTGAATTGCGAAAGCCTGAACATAACAGGTTATGCCGACGCCAAACACGGGCCCGCGTTCAGAGACTGGTCTCTTGAGTGGGGAGAGGGGGATAAGCCGCAAAAATGGCAGACGATAAGATATTCGACGGTGCCGGTGGCGGAGAGGGCAATACTCGCGGAATGGGAGATGCCTGAGATGAGCGGTGATATTTTGACGCTGCGGCTTACGGTGAGTGATGTTACGGGCGATAGCTGCGTCCGCAAGATAAGAGTTTACAGAAAGGAGCCGGAACTCAAGGGCGTTATAGAAGGGCTGAAACATCCGACGGATGTGGAAGTTGATCAGAGATTGAATGTTGAAATTGCGAATTCCGGGCAAAACCCCGTTTCTAAATACAGTCCGAGAGAAAAACTCCTCTAGAATATAGATAAAGATTATGGAATAAAGAAACCCGGCGGCGTAGCGACGGACGGGAATGAGAATGTATATGTGACGGATAGTCTCAACGGTAGAGTGCTGAAATTCAGCGCGACGGGTTATCTGCTTCTTGAATTCGGTCAGGGTGCAGGTCTGAAAGAGCCTGCCGGAATTGCCGTCTCGTTAGACGGCGCGGTTTATGTCGCCGACAGCAAAAACGGGAGGCTGGCGGTTTTCACATGCGGCGGGATATATGTGTCGGAAATAAAGATAGAGGGCAGCCGGTTAGGAGGCATAGATGTAAATGACGAGGGTATTATATGCGCTGCTGATATTGCAAATAACAGGATTATTGTGATAAACTCTGGCACTGGAGAAATAATAAGGGAGCTGAGCGAAGGCTTGAAACAGCCGGTTGACGCTGTATTTGACGCGTCGGGGAACATATATGTTTCAGACAGCAAAAACTTCAGCGTTAAAAAGTTTGATGTGTACGGAAAGAAAATGCTGGATATTGACGTCGGAAGCTTTGTAAAAAAAGCGGGTAAGGAAGAACCGGCGGGAATTGCCCTGGACAGAGAGGGAAATTATCTATATGTTTGTCTGCCGCAGTCGGGTAAAGTGATAAAGTTAGCGGTGAGGGAAGTTTTGAACGACATACCGGCAGAAGCGGGAATAAGGATGCTTGGTGTGGGAGCTATGGCGCCGGAGAAGCTCGCGGTGTTTGAGCTGAAAGAGGTTTACGCATACCCGAATCCGGCGAAAAGGGAACCTCCGAAGATACATTTTGACTGCGGAGTTTCAGACGCTTCAGTTAATCTCAGAATATTTACGATAGCGGGAGAGCAGGTCTTCGGATGCGATATGTCAAATAATTATGTTGCGGCAAAGAGCGCTTATGAATATGAGTGGGACACATCGGG
>VMTH01000173.1 GCA_013791745.1 Candidatus Omnitrophota bacterium | reverse complement strand
AGTCTGTCCCGAGCTGATTAGATATGAAATACTGGAAAAAAAGTGCATTGGCTGCACGGTCTGCGCCAGGAACTGCCCGCAGAATGCAATTACAGGCGGGAAAAAGAAAGCTCATAATATCATTCAGGAAAAATGCGTCAAATGCGGTATATGCCTTGAAGTGTGCAAATTCGGTGCGGTAAAGAAAATATGAAGGCGAAATTCGTGAGCATAACAATAAACGGCAGGCAGTACAGCGCGCCTGAAGGGGAGAAGATCATTGCCGTCTGCCGGGAGGCGGGAATTGACATCCCGGCGCTGTGCTATCTTGAAGGCATATCGGAAGAGGCGTCATGTTCCCTTTGTGTCGTGGAGGTGACAGGGGCAAAGACATTGCTGAGGTCCTGTGTTACGGCTGTTTCGGAAGGCATGGAAATATTTACAGACACTCCGCGTGTTTTGAATGCGAGAAGAATTAATCTTGAGCTCATTCTTGCCGGCCATCCTCCCGGCTGTATGACCTGCGACAGTGACGGAGGCTGCCAGTTACAGGATCTTGCTTACAGTTTCGGCATATCTGCCAGCCGGTTCTCCGATCCAGGTAAAATGCTGTGCGTAAAACAAACGACTTCATGGGATACGAATCCTTTTATCCAATTCAATCCCGCAAAGTGTATTCTGTGCGGCAGGTGTGTGAACGCGTGTTCTAACCGGGCGGTCAACGACGTCATAGGTTTTGCTATGAGGGGGCATGGCGGAAAAGTGTCGACTCCTTTTGATATGAGTCTTGAACAAACGGACTGCCAGTTCTGCGCCGAGTGCGTCCAGGCCTGTCCCGTCGGCGCGCTTATAGAGAAGCCGAGGATAGGAAAGGGAAAACTGAAGGACCTGACCGCCGTGGATACGGTATGCGCTTACTGCGGCGTGGGATGCAACCTCCGGATTTTCAGGGATAAGAACGGTAATCTGGTAATGGCTAAAGGTAATGAAAATAAAAAGATAAATGACGGGCGTCTCTGCGTGAAGGGCAGGTTCGGACACACTTATGCCAACAGCGGAGATAGGCTGAAAACGCCACTCATCAGGGAGAACGGCAAATTCCGCGAAGCGTCATGGAAAGAGGCAGTGGATCATACCGCCCTGAAACTGCGGGAGATAAAGGAAAAATACGGTTCAAAGGCGATAGGCGTCCTCGGCTCTTCAAGGTGCACCAACGAAGATAACTATATCGTGCAGAAATTCGCCCGCGCCGCTATTGGAACAAACAGCGTGGACAACTGCGCCCGCCTGTGCCATTCGTCAACGGTCGCGGGGCTGGGAAAAGCCTTCGGCGCGGGAGCGGCGACTAATTCAATACAGGATATTTGTGATTCCGACGTTATTTTAATAATAGGTTCCAATATGGCGGAGACGCATCCGGTGATCGCCCAGATCGTCAAAAAACATCACAGGGAAAAAAGCCCGAAAATAATCGTCTGCGACCCCAGGTTCGTCGGAATGGCGAAGACAGCGGATCTGTATATACAGCATTATCCCGGAACCGATGTCGCTCTGCTGAACGCTATAATGAAAATCATAATTGATAAAGGGAAGGAAAAAAGGGAATTCATTGATAAGCACTGCGAAGGTTTTGAATCTCTCAGGGAAACCGTGCTGAAGTATGACCTTAACAGCGTCAGTAAGACCACCGGAGTTGATGGAGCGAAGATTGAGGAAGCGGCGGATATCATAGCCGGGGCAAAGAACATGATGATATTTTTCACCATGGGCATAACCCAGCACAGCACCGGAGTTGACAATGTCCTGTCAGTGGCGAACCTTGCGATGATAACAGGGAATATCGGCCGCCGCGGCGCGGGAGTGATGCCTCTCCGGGGTCAGGCAAATGTGCAGGGAGCCTGCGACCTGGGAGCCCTGCCCAATGTCTTTCCCGGATACCAGAAAGTCGCGGACCCGGAAGTCAGGGAAAAATTCGCTAAGGCATGGAACGCTGAAATATCAGCCGATCCCGGAATACCTGTATCGGAGTTTGCGGAAGAATCTCTCAAGGGCAACATTAAGGCGGTCTATATAATGGGCGAAAACCCGATGATGACGGAAGCTGACCTGAACCATACAAGAAAAGGTTTTGAGAATCTTGAATTCCTGGCAATCCAGACCATATTCATGTCTGAGACGGCGGAACTCGCGGACGTTGTTTTCCCGGCCGCCTCAGCTTACGAGAAAGACGGCACATTTACGAACACGGACAGAACCGTCCAGCTTTTAAACCCCGCGAAAAGCCCGCCGCAGGGAGCAAAATACGACTGGGAAATCGTGTGCCGAGTCTCGTCCGCCATGGGTTACGGCATGGAATACAAAAAAACATCAGAGATTACCGACGAGATAGCAAGTCTTACTCCTTCATACGGCGGGATCACGCATTCAAGACTTAGCGAAGGTTCTCTTCAGTGGCCGTGCCCTGACGCGGAAAGCAAGGGTACAATATTCTTATACAAAGACGCGGTCTTCAAAAGGCCGGATGGCCGAGGCCTTCTATCGGCAGTGGAATTCATGCCGCCGAAGGAACTTCCTGACAAAAAATACCCGTTTATCCTCACAACGGGGAGAATCCTGTACCATTTCCATTCGGGTAACGAAACGAGAAGAGTGAAGGCCCTTGATAAGTTTGTGCCCGAAAATTACGCCGAGATCCATCCTGACGACGCGGCAAAATTAAAACTGACGGCCGGGGATATGGTCAGGGTATCCTCAAGGAGAGGAAGTATTAAATTGAGAGCCCGCGTTTCCCCGCAGCCAAAACAAGGAATCATATTCATTCCGTTCCATTTCCGCGAGGCGGCCGCCAATGTCCTGACGAACGCCGCTCTCGATCCCGTATCAAAGATACCGGAATATAAGGTCTGCGCGGTAAAAATAGAGAAAATAAAGGCGGAAAGTGGAAAAGATAAATCAGAAACAGGGCACTGATCACAAGATGTCTGAGTGTTTTATTCCTGGCGGCAAATGAAAAATATCAATATCTCATGCGCAATACTGGCCGGCGGGAAAAACTCAAGGATGAACGGCTTCGACAAGGCGTTTATCGATATGCACGGGGTTCCCCTTATCAGGCGCGTTATAGCTGTGCTGAAGGAACTTTTTGACGAGATAATAATTGTAACCAATACGCCGGAACAGTTTAAGGAATACGCGAAGGAGTGTGTGATTATCACCGACGTTATAAAGGGAAAAGGGCCGCTCGGAGGAATACACAGCGCATTGAGTCATACGTCAAAAAACGCGGTATTTATCACCGCCTGCGATATGCCTTTTCTGAACGCCGGCGTCATCAAAAAAATTATCAGCGCTGCGGCCGACGGTGATTATGACTGTGTAATACCACGGGGCGCACGCGGAATCGAACCTCTCGGCGGAGTGTATTCAAAGAGGATCCTTGGAAAAGCGGGAGAAATGCTGGGCGGCGAGGATTTTTCGGTGAGGCGTCTTATAGAGAACTGTAAATGTGGATACGCGGCGGTTGAGAGAGAAGAAATGAAATGTTTTAGCAATATCAACTCTCCTGAAGACCTGCAGAAGCTTTCAGCCAATGGAAACTGAAATACTGAGAATAACCGGAACGGGCAGGACAAAAATCAAGGACATTGTCGCTGACGAACAGCCTCTGACGATCGACCTTGACGGCAGTGAGCTTGTCACGCTCCTGTGCAGCCCGTCTGATATTAAGGAGTTGAGTATCGGATTCCTTTATTCATCCGGCATAATAAGAGCTGTCGGGGATATCGGAAAAATTGTAATTGACGGGAACAACAGCACGGCATATGTCAAACTGAAAAAGAAAATTGCCGGCGGAGATATGTTGTTTAAAAGGATCTATTCATCCGGCTGCGGCAGGGGGATTATATTTTACAATATGCTGGATAAAATCCCGCGCAAAAAATTAAAGAAGGATTTTTATATCTCCGCCGTAAAGATAATGAGTCTGATGAAACTGTTTGAAAAAAAATCTGCCGTATTCAAAAAAACAGGAGGGGTCCACAGCGCGGGTTTCAGCCCAGGGAAGGGAATCGCCGTTTTCAAAGAAGACATCGGCCGTCATAACGCGCTTGATAAGATAATAGGCGAAGCTCTGATAAAGAACCTGGATTTTGAGAATATGATCATGCTCACTTCAGGGAGATTGTCCAGCGAGATAATGTTTAAAATAAGGAGAACGGGCGTCTCTGTTATCGTTTCAAGAGGAGCGCCGACTGACCAGGCGGTGAAGCTTGCAAGAGAGTGGGATTTGACTCTCGCGGGATTTGTCCGCGGCGGGAGAATGAACGTTTACTCCGCGGAGGAAAGGATAATATGAAATGTTCATACTGCAGCCTCGTCTAACGGTGTTAAAAAAAGAGAAAGGGGCATTTTTCCTTGAAAAATAACTCTTGACCTTGACCTGTCTCCCCTTTTTTTATCTTTTCTTGTCATTGGCTAAATTGAGCGGAATATTTTATAATCAAACTGTATGAAAGCTCCTGAAGAAATTATCAAACTGATTGAGCGTTTTGAAGACAATATAGACGCTTACAAATCCGCCAAATACAACGAAACTCAGGTAAGACAGGAATTCATAAACCCTTTTTTCAAAGCCCTCGGCTGGGATGTTGATAATGTTCAGGGCTGGGCGGAAGCCTACAAAGATGTCATTCACGAAGACGCCATAAAAATCGGGGGAACGACAAAAGCGCCGGATTACTGCTTCCGTATAGGCGGCACGAGAAAATTCTTTCTTGAAGCAAAAAAGCCGTCGGTCAATATCAAAGACGACATCAATCCATCCTATCAATTAAGGAGATACGCCTGGTCGGCAAAACTCCCTCTTTCAATTCTCACCGACTTTGAGGAATTCGCCGTCTATGACTGCCGGTTTAAACCCGTAAAAACGGATAAAGCCTCAACAGCGCGGATCCTTTATTTCAATTACAAAGATTACGCCGCCAAATGGGAGGAAATATCTTCTATTTTTTCCCGTGACGCTATCCTCAAAGGTTCTTTTGACAAATATATTGAATCGGGAAAGAAAAAGAGCGGCACCGCCGAGGTGGATTCCGCTTTTCTCAAAGAGATAGAGTCATGGCGGGAGAACCTTGCCAAGAACATCGCTATCCGTAATCCCTCTCTCAGCCAGAGGGCGGTCAATTTCTCCGTGCAGAAGATAATAGACAGGATAATCTTTCTGCGGATAAGCGAGGACAGGGGGCTGGAATCCGCGGGAGCTCTCCGGGAAATAGGCGACAAAAACAATGTGTATGAAAAGTTATGCGAATTGTTTTTGAAGGCCGACGAAAGATACAACTCCGGCATTTTTCATTTCAAGAAAGAGAAAGATATTTCAACTCATCCTGACGAGCTCACCCTCACAATAAAACTGGACGACGCGCCGCTCAAATCAATCTTAAAAAATCTTTATTATCCCGACAGCCCCTACGAATTTTCGGTTTTACCCGCCGACATTCTCGGCCATGTTTATGAGCAGTTCCTCGGCAAAGTAATACGCCTGACCGATTCGCACCGCGCAGTCATAGAAGAAAAACCGGAAGTCAGGAAAGCCGGAGGCGTTTATTACACGCCCACATACATCGTTGATTACATCGTAAAAAATACCGTCGGCAAACTCCTTGAGGATAAGACGCCCGCTCAGGCGTCAAAGCTTAAAATCCTTGACCCCGCCTGCGGCTCCGGCTCATTTCTCATAGGAGCGTATCAGTATCTGTTAAACTGGCATCTTCAGCAGTATCAGGATGTCCTGAAGAAAACAAAGAAAATCCCCCACATAACTGTTCCGCCGAAGGGAGGAGCGAAGTCTAAAAAACCTCATTCCGCAATTTATCAGGGCGCGGGCGGCGACTGGCGTCTCACCCTTTACGAGAAAAAGAGAATCCTCCTCAACAACATCTACGGCGTTGATATTGACGACCAGGCGGTTGAGGTGACGAAGCTCTCTCTGCTCCTGAAAGTTTTAGAGGGCGAATCGCAGATGCACCTCTTTCACGAAAGAATCCTCCCCGACCTCGGCAGCAACATTAAGTGCGGCAACTCTCTGATTGGCCCCGACTTCTACGAGAATCAGCAGATGGATTTACTCGACGAGAAAGAACGCTACCGCATAAATGTCTTTGACTGGAAAGCGGAATTCCCCGAAATCCTCACCGGCCCAAACCCCGGCTTTGACGCCGTCATCGGCAATCCCCCGTACATACGACTTCAAACTATGCAAGTTCCTGAATTGGAGTATTATCGTCAAAAATTCATAAGTGCAGGCCAAGGAAATTATGATATTTACATAGTATTTATCGAGAAAGGTTTTATGCTGCTTAGGAAACAAGGGTTGTACGGCATGATATTGCCACATAAATGTTTTCAAGCAGACTATGGGCAAAAAATCAGGAAATTCATTAGTGACCGTAAAGCTATTTATGAAATAGTAAATTTTTCCACAAATCAAATATTTGAAAAGGCAACAACATATACTTGTTTATTATTTCTTGAAAACTGTCCCAATAATTCTTTCCGAAACATTACATATGAGTTAGGCAGTAATATTAAACAGCGACTATTTGATAGGAATAAATTTTTATCAGTAAGCAGCGATGCCCTTATCCCGGATGTTTGGAATTTCTATTCACCGGAAGTTCATAGTGTTTTAAAAAGGATTAGTAAAGTTCCTATGAAATTAAAGGATATAACATTGAAAATATTCAAAGGGTCTTCAACCGGTAATGATAAAATATATCTACTGAAAGTTACAGAGACGGGTAACGTTATAAAATGTTTTTCTCAAATACTGGGGAGGGAAATTACATTAGAATTAAAAGCAGTGAAACCTTTTCTGTTCGGGTCAGATATTAAACGATATGATGTTTTGCGCAGTAACTGGGTTTTGCTTTTGCCATATCAATTGGTTGATGATAAATATCAGTTAATCCCCCCTAAGCAATTACAAGAATTATATCCATTAGCATATGAATATCTATTGGCTGTTAAAGATATTTTAATTAAACGAAAAATTATCACTTCTTCAAGCGATTTTTACAAATATTCCGCTGCAAGGAGCTTAAATGAATACAGTAATCCAAGAATTTTAGTACCAGATATTCTGGTAAAAAATAGAATTAACATTGATTTGCAGGGGGCATTTTTTCATGGGCCCGCAATACACAGCATTATTTTTAACAGTAAAGTCAGAGAACATAATGAACTTTATTTTCTAGGTGTTTTTAATTCAAAAATATTTTGGTTTTTTATTACACATACAAGTACGGCATTACAAGGAAATGCTTTTAGGTTGACACCGAATTATATATCTAAGTTCCCTATCCGCGTTATAGACTTTAATAACTCATTAGATGTAGCTCGACATAATAAAATTGTAGAGTTAGTTACACATATGCTTGAACTACATAAGCAGTTGGCAGAAACAAAAACTTCTCCCGATAAAACTGTAATCCAGCGACAAATTGACGCCACCGACCACCAAATCGACCAGTTGGTTTACGACCTCTACGACCTCACCCCCGTCGAAATCAAAATTATAGAGGAAGTCAATAAATGATGATAATAGGAATAGCGACGCTATTTGTGGCAGTTCTGGCAATTGTTGTAGCTATTTCTTTATCCGCAGATGGACGACAATTTTGTAAAAATGCATATACTTGGATAGTATCTGCTATTTGTAAATTGAAACTAAATAAACCACTGGTGGTTATTTATACAGGATGTCCCATCACTAATAGTTGCTCAATATGTTCTGCGGAAACATCAAAAGTTGTAAACACAGTGGATGGAAAGCAGATTAATGTATGCGATAAGTGTTTTCAAAAGCAAATACAAAAACGCATTTGGAAAGAGAAAAAAGACTATATTGCTAAAACATTATGAGTAGGGGCTTGCTTTCTGCTTTGGAATTAGAAAAAATATCAAAAGAGGTACTTCAACCAAGTGATTTGCAAGACATTGCAAGGAGTTTTTCCCCAGATTTTATTTCATCGGGTTTTTCTTCGAAAAGTAATATTCCTATTGCATCTGTTTGTTTACAAGATGCCGTAAAGACATTGGGTGAAACTAATTATGCTTTACACGAAGTATTTGCACATAAGCGCTGGTATTTAGAAAAGAAAAAGCCACCTAACAAAATAGCAGCAGCTTATTTTACTCGATTTTATTCTGATGATGCTGCCCTGCGCCTTTACTCAGCCGGAGAACATCTTGCCAATGGTATAATTATGATGTTAGAAATTAATGATTCTGAACTTAAACCCTATAGGAAAAAGACAACAAGCCAACAATCAACGGTTGGACATTTTCTTTTGAAAGAGAAAGCAACACACACTATAACAAAAGCAATATCTACACTTGTTAATTCTACAGAATGGAGTAAGACGATTGAGTATAGAAACGACTGGGTGCACGATCAACCGCCGCTAATAAAAGAATTAGGAATTGTTTACAAGCGTAAAAATAGATGGGAAAAATCAAAGACAGGAAAGAGTATGGTATTATTTGGGGGCTCCGGAGATAAACCAGAATATTCTGTTGATGATTTGATAAATTTCATCAAGCCTGCCATGTTTCAATTTTCAGAAGTCTTGGATTCTGTTATTGAATTTTATATTAAGTTATTAGAACCCCACGGTATAAGATTTGAGTCAGATAATGGTGAGGGAAATGGGGACGCTGCTATTTAACATTTATATAAGGGGCTTGACGGAGAAATAATATGCAAATAAAAAAGAACAACTATCTTGATTTATTGACGCAGGTTAAAAGTAGAATTCAAAATTCTCAATTGCGGGCTGTTTCATATGTAAATGCGGAATTAATTTATCTTTACTGGGATATTGGGCGATTGATAGAGAAAAGGCAAAAGGAAGAAGGATGGGGCGCCGGCGTTATCCCTAAATTGTCAAAAGACATCAGGAACGAATTGTCCGAAGTGAAGGGGTTTTCCGAAAGAAATATAGGATATATGATTCGTTTTGCAAAGGAATACGGGAACCCTGCAATTTTGCAACAGCCTGTTGCAAAAATTCCATGGGGGTATTGGGGACGGTTCTGATACTTTGAGGTCGCGATGAAAATATGAGGCGAGAAAACCGGGGGCTATGCGGATGACAAATGTTGTGACGCGGGAAATTATAGAAAAAAAGATATTTCGGATTAGAGGGCTGAATGTAATGCTGGATAGAGATCTGGCGGAGCTTTATGGAGTGCAATCTTGAGGTCGCAAAATGCGTCCTCAAGGAGCGTGTTCCAATTTCGCTCGGTTTACAGGACGGGATAGCTTTGTGCGTTGACATTAACTTCTAAAATTCGCATAATGACGTAGGATATTGAGTTATGGGAGGTAAATATGTTAGAAAAAGAATATAACTACTTTAAAAAAAATAAAAAAACTCTACTTAGGAAGTATGCAAATAAATTTATTGTTATTGTAGGGAAAAAGGTGGTTGGCAGTTATGCTACTATAGAAAACGCGCTTAAAGAATCTTCCCAAAAATACTCGGCGGGTACTTTCTTAATACAAAAAATATCTGAGAATCAAGATGAATTAACACAAAGATTTTTTTCTGCTAATGTTTGTTTTCGATAATGAACAATGGGAGAAAATTTCACCATGCATTTAAGATTCAGTATCCCGGTATTACCCGGGTTTTAGTCACAGACTGTAAAATTGCTATTCCATTAGCGATAGATTCTTCCAAACAGAAACATTTTTTTTCTTTCAAAGCAATATGGGATACCGGAGCAACAAACACAGTTATTACCGATAAAGTTGCCAAGGAAGTGTCTTTGTCGCCTACAGGGATGGCTGAAACTCATGGTGTGCATGGCAAGTCACAGGTTAACACTTTTATTGTAGATATTCTTTTACCAAACAGGGTATGTATCCCTAATATTAGAGTGTCTGAGGGTAAATTATTGGATGAGATAGATGTTCTCATTGGTATGGATATTATACAAGTCGGTGATTTTGCAATTTCAAATGCAAATGGAAAGACTCTTTTTTCATATTGTTTGCCACCCCATAAAAATCCAGTTGATTTGCTTGAAAAAAGTGAATGTATCAATGCAAGATATAAACGATAGTTTGCGATAAAGATTACAGTTCAGTCAAATCAAAGAAAGCAAAAAAAGGGGCAGATCCCCCTGGATGAGCGGCAGAGGAAGATCGCTGCATTATGTTCTTCAATAGGGTTGGCGATTAATTGTAAACGGTGTAAACGGTGATGTAAACGGTGACGGGCTTTCAGTTATTCAGTTATATGGGTGCCGGCGGACGCTTGCCTGACGGCGGGCTGGGTTTCTACTTTTAGGATGGAGACATGAAAAGTGAGTATAAATAAAACGCGGGGATTTCTTTACTGGCTGGCTAAACTGCTGGGCGATATAAATGCGGTTCAGAAAGGTAAGGTCGGTAAAAGGATCATCCGCCGCGCCGCAGGCAAGGGAACGGGCGGATTCTCCGCAAACTTTTTAAATAATGCGACCTCAAGTTATGAAAAAGGGGACGGACCCCTTTTGGGGAAATGGGGCAGGGCTTTCACTTATTCAGTTATCAAGCGGCGATGTGGCGTTTGATTAGAGAGGAGGTTTAACATATGAACGCGGAAACACATATAGCTATATTCAAGGGCAAAGAAGTCAGAAAAACCATTCATAATAAAGAATGGTGGTTTGTTATTGCCGATGTTATCGAAGTTCTCACTGATTCGGTACAGGCAGGTGGATATATCAAGGACATGCGCCGACGGGATAGTGAACTTAATAAAGGGTGGGGGCAAATTGCCACCCCCCTTTTAATTAAGACAGCAGGCGGCTCTCAGAAACTTAATTGCGCCAATACCGAAGGTATTTTCCGCATAATACAGTCTATCCCGTCGACCAAAGCGGAACCTTTTAAAAGATGGCTGGCGAAAGTGGGATATGATCGGATTCAGGAAATAGAAAATCCGGAATTGGCCACAAAAAGAACCCGAATGCTGTATAAGCTCAAAGGTTACAGTGAAGATTGGATTGAAAAGCGGATGCGCGGTATCGCCATCCGTGAAGAGCTGACGGATGAATGGAAAAAACGGGGAGCGAAGAAGGATAGGGAGTATGAAATTTTGACCTCCGAAATATCAAAAGCTACATTCGGAATCACCCCTTCCAGCTACAAAAAACTCAAAAAACTGAAACGAGAAAATTTGCGGGACCACATGGATGACCTTGAGCTTATATTTACAATGCTGGGGGAACGGGCTACGACTGAAATTCACCAGAATGAAAATTCAAGGGGATTTCAGAAACTGAAAACCGATGCTCGCGCAGGCGGGAAGATATCCGGCGACGCCCGGGTAGCTTTGGAAAAACGGCTAAAAAGGCCTGTTGTATCCATGCGCAATTATTTAAAATCCGCGGAATCAAAAAAGAAGCTGGACTGATGCACGAGAAAGAATGGACAGATAGCCGAAATGACAGGGGAAAGAATTGTTTATTTGGGGTACTTGGCTGAAATTTTAGAGGACATGCCCCCGCGGGGATTGAATACGCCGGTGACTTCGGCGCGGACGGGCTTTACATATTTAATGAAATCCGCAAGCACTTTGTTTACCGCGTTTTCCTGAAAGATACCTATGTTGCGGTAAGCTACAAGGTAAAGTTTCAGCGATTTCATTTCCACGCAGTATTTTCCGGGAACATATTTTATTGTCAGTGTCCCCATATCGGGAAGCCCCGCGAGCGGGCATATGGTGTTGAACTCGGGGTACTCTATGACAATCTCGTATTTTTTGTAGCTGTTTTTCCACACATCCAACGGCGGCAGCTTCGCGTTAATGCCGCTGGCTGCGCAGTTCCCGTAAGTTTTTTTTAATTCAGCTGATTTCATTTTTCGGGATATAATAACTTTTTACGTGTTTTATGCCTATGGTTTTGAAAAAAGCCTTTACGGGTTTTTCGCAGCAGGGGAGGTCTTTTTCCGACCTTTCTCCCGTGAGGACAAAATAACCTTCGCAGTTTTTCATTGGCTTGATCTTGTTGCTCCAGTAAAATTGGCAGCGGTCAATGGCCGCTTTTAACTGCGCGGGGATGCCGCTGAAAAACACGGGGCTTATTATTATCACGGCCTCTTTTTCTTTGAGCTGAGTTATTAATTTAGTGAAATCATCGTTTAGAGAGCAGGCTCCGGATATGCATTTGAGGCATCCTTTACATGGAAGAACACGGAAGGCATTAAGCTGTAGTGCGGAACTTTCAGGATTCGCCGCGTTTATCAGAGAAACAAGTTTGCGGCAGTTCCCGTTTTTTCGGGGGCTTGCGTTTACCGCGAGCGCGTTTTTTTTAGAGATGCGGGACGATATCTCTTTTAAAAATTCTTTCAGCTTCATCAAATATTCCTTTCTCGTCAAAAGCGAGCAGTTTTTTATTTTTTACCAATATTTCGCCGTTGCATATTACATCGCTTGCCGTGAAATCCCTGCCGCAGAAAATTAGAGCCGCCACGGGATCGCCCGTGCCGCCGAAAGATATGTCTCTTCTGTCAAACAAAGCGATGTCCGCCGCGAAGCCTTCGGAAATTTCGCCTATGTCTTTTCTTCCGAGCGTTTTAGCGCCTCCGCGCGTGGCCATATAAATAACATTTCTGGCGCTCATGGACGTGACGCCCGCTTTTACGCGGGAAACAAGCATGGCGTTTCTTAACTCAAGCAGCATATTGGAAGAATCATTTGAGGCGGACCCGTCAACGCCGATTGAAACGGGTACTCCGCTATCCAGAAGTTTGCGTACGGGGGCAATGCCGCTGCCGAGCCGCATATTTGACGACGGGCAGTGCGCCACGCATGAGCGGCTTTCGGCTATGAGTTTTATGTCGTCGCCGCTTATGTGAACGCAGTGCGCGAAACTGACATCTTCGCCCAGCCACCCGGTTGCTTCCATATAACGCACGGGAGTTTTCCCGAATTTTTCCAGGCAGAAATTTTCCTCATCAAAAGTTTCCGCAAGATGCGTGTGGGAAAATATTTTGTTTTTTCTGGCGAACTTTATGCTTTCCTTCATAAGCGCGGTTGACACGGAGAAAGGCGAGCAGGGCGCGTTTACAATGCGCGTCATTGCCAGGTTATTATAATCGTGATATTTTTTTATGAGCCGCTCCGTGTCACGGAGTATTTCTTCGTCATTCTGCACGACAGAATCCGGCGGCAGCCCGCCTTCGGATTGTCCCAGGGACATGGAGCCTCGCGTCGGATGAAATCTCAGGCCTATTTTCCTGGCGGTATCTATTTCTATATCTATGAGATTTTCCGCGGTTTTAGGGAAAACATAATAATGGTCAAGAGATGTTGTGCATCCGGAAAGAAGAAGCTCGCCGCAGGCAAGTTTCGTTGATATCTCCACCCATTCGGGCGTGATATGTTCCCATATTCTGTAAAGATATATCAGCCAGTCAAAAAGTTTCGCGTCGTTCACTTTCGGGAGCACCCGTGTCATGGTCTGGTAAAAATGATGATGGGTATTTATAAATCCGGGAAGAGCTATTTTATTTCTGCCGTCAATTACGGCAGCGTTTTCCGCGAGCAGGTTTTTTCCTATACTTTGAATCTGTCTGCCGTCAATGAGTATGTCGCAATCTTCAAGTTCCCCCATGGAATCGTCCATGCGCGAGACGACGGAGATATTTTTTATAATTATTTTACTCATAGCCTTCATCCGTAACAGCATTACTATCCGGCTTTTTTAAAAGTTCAGTCTTGTAGCGTTTGCCGTCGGTCGTTATGCGAACGCTGCCGTCCTGGTCGGTTCTGAATATCTTGCATCCGTAATCAGTGAGGCGCTTTAGCGTGGCTTTTTTCGGATGGCCGAAACGGTTTCTCGCCCCGACACATATTACGGCAAACAGCGGCTGCGCCCAGTCCATGAATTCCTGCGTGCTTGACGAAACGGAGCCGTGATGCGCCACTTTCAGCACAGTGCACAAGAGGTCTTTTTTGAAACGTTTCACCATATATCTTTCCCCCTGTTTTTCGCAGTCGCCCGTGAAGAGAAAAGAAATATCTTTGTAGGCGAGCTTGAGCACCAGCGAATTTTCATTCGGCTCGGAGCCGCCGCGGAAATACTTGTCAGGAGGCGGGTTAAACACTTTGAAAGAACAGTATTTGTCCAGTGTTATTTTATCTCCCGCGCGGGCTTCCACATATTTGCAGCCTTTTTCTTCCACGAGTTTTAGCAGATTTTCATAAACCCACGAATTGTATTGAAATCCGGGATCCACAAAAGTGTCAACGGGCATTGCTTTAAGCACGGCCGGCAGGCCTCCTATGTGGTCGTTGTGCGGATGAGACATTATCATATAGTCTAATTTTTTTATACCTTGTTTTTTAAGAAATGGCACGACAATGCTTTCTCCCGCGTCAAAACTGCTCCATTCCGTTGCGCCGTTTCCGGCATCTATGAGAATGTTTTTTCCTTCCGGCGTTTGGATGAATATACTGTCCCCCTGTCCCACATCTATGAAAGTGACCGAAAGAATATTTTTGCTTAACGGCGGAGTTTTCGCGCTTGAGACGGCGGACGCCGACGCAGCGAAAAGATTTGCCGACACTGTAAGAGCGGCAAAAAGCACGGCGAAGGATTTTCTGTATTGATACATTTAGCGAATTATATTAACATTAGCGCGAAAAATCAATAAGTGGAGCAAATACCCCGAAAGGGGGATTTCAAAAAAGGAGAATTTTGAAAAATGGATGGAAAGGAAAACATAAAAGGTTTTGAGGAAGAGGCGCTGGAAATTCTTTCGGACGACGCCTCGGACGCGAAAAAGCTTTTGGGGCCGGAGCTGGACGCAATCGCGAAGGAAGAGAAATTTTTTTCGCATATAATACATTATCTCACAGGACTTCGTACGGAAGAGGAAGAGGCCAGAACGCTCTGGAGCTCGATTCTGGAGCACAAATACCTGATGAGCGAAAAGCTCTTCCGGAATGTCGGATTCAGGGTGGCGGCGCTGGATTATTTTCTCAACATAGACAAGCGTCTGAAAAGAGTTAATTTTGTTGAAATCAACAAGATGAAAAAAATCTGGTTTGAGGCATCCTATGATTCGCTTACGCGCGTTCTCAGAAAAGATGTAATGGACTACTGGTTCACCTGCTTAAGTGATGAGGCGAGCGCGGATAACAAGAACCTTGCAATTATATTTTTTGATGTGGACGGATTTAAGAAGTACAATGACAGGCTCGGCCATCTCGCCGGCGACGCGGCACTATATGAGATAGCCAGAGTCATGAGGAAGTTTTCGGAAAAAGTTTTTCGTTTCGGCGGCGACGAGTTTGTTATTATGGCGCATCTGGACAAGGACGCGGCACGGGAATTGGCCGGCAAAATCACAGACAAGATACGCCCTTCCACCCAGGCGCTTGAAAAAGCGGAAAGCTCTTTGGGCGTGAGTTTCGGGATTGCGGTTTATCCCGCCGACGGAGGTTCTCTTAAAGAACTGCTAAGCGTCGCGGACAGCCGCCTGTATAAGAATAAAGAAAACCGCAGAAAGGGCTGATTCCGAAATGTCAAAGAAAATCATTCTTATTGCCGAAGATGAGCCGTATATAAGGGAAGTTATAAAAGCCATGCTTGACGAAATCGGAAATTTTGAGATTATTGAGGCGTCCGATGCCGGAGAGCTTGTTGATTTCGCGCGCAAAGTGCATCCTGACCTTATAATAACGGATGTTATTATGCCGGGCAACGACGCGTATCACGCCCTCGGCGAACTTAAAAAAGACGAGGAGTTTAAAAATATTCCCGTTATATTCGAATCGGCGCTCATGAGCGACCGCGCTGTTTTTGAGACACATGCGCCTCCCGGCCGGTCTTTTTTTCTGGTCAAGCCGTTCAAATTT